>DAOVCM010000248.1 GCA_030670015.1 Candidatus Bathyarchaeota archaeon | reverse complement strand
TAGATGCGTGTTTATGAGAATTCACTGTCTGCATAATTTTCCGACATGCGCACATGAACTAACGATGAAACTTACCTGCGGATGAAACCACGTACAAAACATGTGAATGTATAGTTACTCAAGTGAATAGAGTGCTGCGTCCTCTCCTGCAGTAACTCATATACCTGAAGAAAAGAAATATTTCTAACTATGCCGCCTTCAGTAAGCCTTTCTCCTGCCTTGGCCCGTCGCTTAGCAGTAACACGCCAGATGCTAGCAGGCCCAAGACCATCGGCTGATGCTGATGGGATAATCGACGTGATACGGAACATCGGGTGTTTACAGATTGATCCTACTAGTGTGGTTGCCCCCAGTCAATTGCTAGTTCTGTGGAGTCGTATAGGAAATTATGACGTCGAACTTTTAGACACGCTGCTCTGGAGGGATCATGTGCTCTTTGAGAACTGGGCGCACGCCACCTCGATACTGCCTGTAGAAGATTATCCAATATTCAGCGCAATGATGCAGAGTTGGGGAACAGGTGATTCGGAGCGGTCCCAGCAGGTTCGGTCTTGGATGAAAGCGAATGAAGTACTACACCAATACATAATAACGCAGCTTCGTCGGAAGGGTCCTCTTTCAACAGGTGACTTTAAGGATAAAGCCGTCAAGGATTGGCATTCAACTGGGTGGACAGCGGGTCGAAATGTGAGAATGATACTCTTCTTTCTGTGGGCTAACGGAAAGGTCATGGTCGCTGGGCGCCAGAGAGGGCAGAAACTATGGGATTTGACTGAGCGCATCCTACCGGAATGGACACCACGCGAAAGTTTGTCTTGGAATGAAATCGTTTATCGTGCCTCGCAGAAAGCTATACGCGCTCTCGGTGTAGCGTCCCCTGCTCATATCAAACAATACTATATTCGTAACTGCTATCCTGACTTGTCCCACGTACTGGCTGAACTCGAATCTGAAGGACGTATCGTACGTGCAAAGATTACCGACTCGGAGTCCCGCCGCCCATGGCCGGGAAAGTGGTACATCCACGCCGACGACCTACCTCTGCTTGAGAGGCTGGCTGCAGGCGACTGGGAGCCGCGCACGACGTTGCTCTCTCCCTTCGACAACATGATCTCCAACCGCAAACGAACAGAGCAATTTTTCAGCTATAAGTATCGTTTCGAGCTATACGTGCAGAAGCCAAAACGCAGGTATGGCGCCTACGTTATGCCGATACTGCATGGGGACCGGTTTATCGGGCGGATAGATCCGAAGATGGATAGAAAACAGGAGAGGGTTGTTATCAACGCTGTTTATGCTGAACCTGATGCGCCGATGACAGCTGAGGTTGCCCAAGCAGTGGCCGATGCGATTGAAGAACTTGGTGCGTTCTTAGGAGCAGAGGAAATTAGCTACAGCCAGCGGGTGCCTGAAGGATGGAGGGGCATCCTTCAATAGGCTGAAATAATTTATTCGTATCAAGTCTGGATGATAACGTCAAACTTTCGGTAAGAACATGCCTTAGACGCGTGTCTAGCCCAGAGCTTAAATTTGATAAAAAAAGTTGGCAGTGTGTATGGTTTACCACCTATCGATATGTAGGCTATCCTCAAGTGTTTCCGATTTTCTGTTGGTCTGTTTTTCTCTCGGATATCCGAAAGGGATAACGGAAGCAACCTCATAACCATCAGGTATCCCTAGATGCTTTTTCAATCCGTCTGTGTCATACGCCGTGTATGTGCAACCGTATAACCCTTCAGCGGCCATAGCGAGCATGATGTTCTCTATACACATCCATACCGACGCAAGTGGGTTCAATTCGAAGTAAGTCTTCACCTCACTCAGAGGTTTCATTTTATAGCACACTATGAGAAGCTCGGGTGCTTCAAGCATCATAGTTAACTGAAGTGGAAGAGCCCTTCGGTAGACTTCCTTAAGGGTCTCTTCACCCAGAGGTTCAATGAATCTCTTTATCTCCTCTTTGTCCTTGAGGTCTCTCGCCTTAAGGCCCTTAACTATCGACTCTCTGCGTTTCCCTGGATCTCGAAGGAGTATAAACTCCCAGTACTTCAAGTGGGCGTTGGAAGGTGCTTTCAACCCTGCCTCTAGTATGCGTATAACCTTTTCTTCCTCGACTGGAGTTGGCTGGAACTTCCTTACTGTTCTTCGTTTTTTAACTGCTTCGTAAAACTCCATCTAAATACCTCCTATTCTTTTTCGGTGTGATCAACAAGGTTGTCAAGCACCCGGCTCAGGAGATCGTTGAGTTGACGCATCTCGGCTTGGGTGAAACCCTTGTAATAGATATCTCTCATCCTATCTGAGACTTTATCGTATTTCTTTTGGAGCCGCTTGTTTTTCTCTGTGAGCTTGATGTGGATTATTCTCCTATCCTTGTTGGATGGCGCTCTAAGTATGTGCCCTGTTTGTTCAAGGCGGTCGAGCATCTTGGTAAGGGTCGATTTATGGAGTAATGTTCCCTTGACTAACTCAGTGATTGGTACGTCGTCTCTTTTCCATAGGGAAAAGAGGATTCTCCCTTGTGCAGGGTTGATGTCCGTTATTTTAGCCTCTTTGAGTATTTTTGTGAATGTTCTACCTGATACTTGATGGATTTTGGATATGAGATATCCTCCTTGTGTCCTTTTCATACATCACACCGGGTGATAGTTTAC
>DAOVCM010000112.1 GCA_030670015.1 Candidatus Bathyarchaeota archaeon | reverse complement strand
ATCGGTAGAGATAAGGCTGTTATTGTTGACACAGGGGTCGGTAACTACGCGAATCCTGTCTGGCCTCAGCTCGTGGAGCTCAAGGTGGCTCCCGAGAATCTTAAAAGAGTGGTGCTCACGCACGCCCACCACGACCACGCCATGGGAGTTTTCATCATCTTAGAGAGAACGTCGCCACAAGTTTATGTCCACAGGCTAGACACCAGGCACATCGCCTCACACCTTGGACCCAATCTAGTGAAGGTGGAGGACGGCGATATCATTGAGACGGAATTGTGGCCTTTAGAGGTTATCTGGACGCCGGGACATACTCAAGGAGGCGTATGCCTATACGCCAAAGAGGCCCGGATCCTCTTTTCAGGAGATACCGTGTTCTCCGATGGCTACTATGGCAGGTATGACGGCGAGTCGGGGAACCTAGGAGAGATCATCAGTTCCCTTCAGAGACTAACGATGCTAAAAGTCGATGTCATGCTTCCAGGCCATGGGAGCCCTGTTATTGAAGGTGCGAGTGAACACATCCAACTGGCGTATCGGAACGCTTCTAGGCATGTCTGAATGCCTTAAATATTTTCATTACACCTAGTAGAGAAGGTTTATCGGATATGGTTGAGAAAAATCTTGATTTTAGGAGCGACACAGTTACAAAGCCTACGCCTGAGATGTGGAAGGCGATCGCAAATGCGCCAATTGGGGATGATGTTTACAGGGAGGACCCAACTGTCAATAAGCTGGAGCACATCGCCGCCGAGATTCTTGGAAAAGAGGCTGGTCTCTTCGTAACAAGCGGTACCCAGGGGAACGCCGTGTCCGTTCTCGCCCACACGGAAAGGGGTGACGAGATAATTTTAGAGGCTCGTAGCCACATATATTTGAACGAGGTAGGTGGCCTTGCCGTCATGGGCAGCCTCATGGCTAGGACAATTAAAGGTGAACTCGGCTGGTTGAAGCCTGAGGATATTAAAACGGCTATCAGAAGGGATAACATCCACTACCCACCCACCTCACTCCTATGTGTCGAGAACACTCACAATTCCGCTGGCGGCATCCCTCTAACCCCTGAGCAGTTGAAAGCCGACTGGAATGTGGCGAAGGATTATGACCTAGGAGTCCACATGGACGGTGCCCGTGTTTTTAACGCTGCCGTCGCCCTAGGTGTGGATGTGAAGGAGCTAACTCAGTACGCTGACACCGTCCAGATCTGTCTTTCAAAAGGGTTGTCTGCGCCGATTGGGTCGATGGTCGTCGGGACTGAGGAGCTTGTCGACAGAGCTCGTAAGTATCGTAAGATGCTGGGTGGAGGAATGCGCCAGGCAGGTATCATCGCGGCTCCGGGTATCATCGCATTGACGAAGATGGTCGATAGGCTGGCTGATGATCACGAGAATGCGAAACTCCTAGAGGAGGGGCTAAAACGGATCGAAGGTATTAAGATACTGAACCCTGTGAGGACAAACATGGTCTATATCGACATAGCCGGGCTCGGCTGGACCGGTCTTGAGTGGGGTGAAGCCTGCGGGAAGCTTGGATGGAGGAGCAGGGGCTACGGTACCACGGTCAGGCTGTGCACCCACTACGGTATCGAGAGAGAAGACATCGTGAGCTTCCTAGAAGGCATTACAAAACTTGTACCTATGGTGTAAGTTTCTCTCCTATCCTCATACCTTTATACATGGACGACTTTTTCTATGTCCATGATCGTTCAGTCTGCCGAGAGATTAAGGAAACTAGGAACAGAGATCTTCTCAGCACAGGGCGTCCCCAAGAAAAAAGCGGAATTCATCTCTGAGACCCTTGTCGAGGCCAACCTTACGGGACATGACTCTCACGGAATCTCCTACTTTGTATCCTACTCAGACCGCATCAAGAAGGGATACATCGCAGTTGACGCAGAACCAATTATCGTAAAGGAGACACCTTCCTCCGCCCTGATCGACGGTCACTGGGCACCGGGGCAGGTGACAGCGATGAGAGCAATCAAAGTTGCAGTGGAAAAGGCTAAGGAGCACTCGATCAGCGCCGTCGGGACCTTCAACTGCAACCACATCGGTAGGGTCGGTTATTACACGAACTGGGCTTCACGTCAGGGAGTCATCGCCATGATGTTTGTCAACGTGGGTCACCCCGCGGTCGCCGTGTACAACGGCGTTGGCATGGTCTTCGGCACTAATCCCTTCAGCGCCGCTGTTCCCACAGGGGAGACGAAGCCATTCCTCGTGGATTACGCCACGTCTATGGTCGCCGGCGGCAAAGTGTCCGTTGCCAGAGCGAATCATGAGAAGATACCCACTCACTGGCTCAGGGACAAGGAAGGCAACGTGACCGACGACCCCAACGCACTCAAGGAGGGGGGGTGGCTCCTCTCCTTTGGAGACCATAAGGGCTACTGCCTCCAATTTCTCATGGAGTTACTTGGCGCTGTCATGACAGGTTCGAGAACAGGGCTGGACCCCGATCTGGAGCCACCCTCCACAAATGGTGTATTGATAGTAGCCATCGATCCAGACGCCTTCATAGGGCTCGAAGCCTTCAAACAAGGAGCCGATTCTCTTATATCAGAGGTAAAAGCTACAAAAGCTGAGCCTGGGAAACGCATTTTAATTCCAGGCGAGCCTGAGTGGGAGTCAAAGAAACAGCGGCTGAGAGATGGCATCCCAATTCCGGATGAGACGTGGAGCCAGATCGTGTCGATAGCGAAAGAACTTGGGGTTGATGTTTAGGCGTAACCAATGTCTCATGGATACCCATACAACAGATGAAAGAGACAGGGCAGGAAATTATTCATCAAAGGAGAGCGTGGCGAATGGGCTCTCTGCCTTCACAGCCAACCATAAGTAGTACATAAGGTTATCAACAGTCTCCTCGAATTTTTCGAGAGCTGTACTGACGGTAAAGTGACATCGGATGCGCCGGACACTTTTTTCTTTTCATTATGGATAAAGGGTACTATATTGACAGAATAGCGATCCATTCTGGGATTCGATGAAAAAAGGGAATTTCCATGCTAATTGAGACCGGGACAAGTAAAGTGACTAGTTTGCTTCTCGAAATGTATAGGAAGTTGAGGCGTTTTGCGACTTGATTATTATGCTTGGGGTCTATCTCTTTCTGAGAGTTCTGCCTGCAAGCGCTCCCGTGTATCTTCCGGAATCCACTGTTAATTCGCCATTCACGATAACGTACTCGACGCCCACTGGGTATTGATGGGGGTCTTGATACGTTGCCTTGTCGATGACTGTGTCCGGGTTGAAGACGGTGATATCTGCCCACATTCCTGTTCTGAGGAGTCCCCTGTCGAGGATTCCGAACCTCTGGGCGGGGAGTGATGTCATCCTCCTGACGGCGTCCTCAAGTCTGAGCGTTTTTTGTTCTCTCACGTAATGTCCCAGAATTTTCGGGTATGTTCCAAAGTGTCGGGGGTGCGGTTTCCCCATTGCGAAGGGTCCTGTGAATGCTACACTAGAGGCGTCTGTGCCTACCATCTGAAGGGGGTGTCTCATGATCCTTTTTACATCCTCTTCCTGCATGGCGAAGATCACCATTCCTGCGGCGCCCTCCTCCTCCAGTAGTAGCTTGTATAGAGCCGTGAACTCGTCGGGTTCATCGCGTAACTCCTTTACCTCTACTAGGTTCTTACCCTCAACAGCCTTGTTCTCCTCAGACCTCACAAAGGAGATCATGATGTTCTCCCAGCCCAGGTCTCCTGCGAAGTTTTCCCACCCTAATAGGCCTGTCCTAATGTCCTTCCTCATACGCTCCCTATCCTCTGCGTTTCTTAGCCTCTCCAGAAGTTCATCCATACCTCCGTCGTGCGCCCACGGAGGGAGCAGGGTTGCTAACGATGTGGAGCCCGCCTGATAGGGATACTGGTCAAACGTGACGTCGATACCGTGGCTTCGCGCCTCTTCCATCATCCTTAATGTCTCGACGCTCTTACCCCATGCCGACTTTCCGGCAGCCTTGTGATGGGAGATTTGCACGGGCAACCCCGCCCTCTGCCCTATCTCGATAGCTTCAGCCATAGCCGTGAGGAGGGTCGCCCCTTCACCTCGAATGTGAGAGTCATATACACCCTCATACTTGGCGGTGACCTTCGCCAGTTCCACAATCTCCTCAGTAGTAGCGTACATGCCAGGAGGATAGATGAGACCCGTCGAAAGTCCGTAGGCGCCGGACTCCATCGCCTCCTCTGTCAGCCTCTTCATCTCCTCCAGCTCGGTCTCTGTAGGTGGTCGGTCGTCGAAGCCCATCGCTGCAACGCGGATTGTGCTGTGTCCCACGTGGTGTGCAATGTTGGCGCCTATACCAACCTTCTCAACCTGTTTGAGGTATTCGTTGAACGTCGTCCAAGTGATCTTAAACTCTATTCCAGGGGGCATGTGCTTGGAGTAACGCTCCTCAAGTAGTTCCCTCATGTCAGGGTTGATGGGTGCCGGGCTAAT
>DAOVCM010000188.1 GCA_030670015.1 Candidatus Bathyarchaeota archaeon | reverse complement strand
TGAGCCCTTTACACTGGTTTCTTGGCTTTGGGCAGGCGGTCTTGCTAGCCTAATATCATATCTGGTTTTGAAGAGAGAGCCAGCAAATTGGAACTACCCTGAACTCCTCATCATAGGCGTCATCTGTCTTCTCGCTTCCCTCCCTATGCTGGCCATAAAAGACATGCAGATGGCTGAAACATTTACCCTTCTGGTCTTCAGCGTTAGCTTCATCGCCGGAGGGACCTACTCCTTTACAAACGCTTCGAAGGTACTAAACGAAAGTGACGAGTAATATAGTAATTCAATAACCAGATAAACACGCAGCAAGTGAATCTAAGTTGGCTGAGAAGGTTACTGAACCTCTAGAAACCCTTGAGAAAGGAGGTATCTTCTCCGCCCAGCAGCGTTTCACCATTATGTTCCTTCTCTATCTGCACAAGAAAGCAGGCTTCACGGAGCTGCAAAAACTTCTTCAGCTTACACCAGGAAACCTCAATCACCACATCAGAAAGCTAGAGGAGGTAGGCTACGTGAAAACACATCACATCCTATCCTGGAGACCTTTAAAGGTCATCGAAATCTCAAAGGAAGGGGCACTGGCCTTCCGAGAGTACGCCTTCAATCTGAGACAATTACTGGAGCAGATTGAATAAGATAGATTTGCGTTAACTCAAATAGTTATACACTTTGATGTATCCCTGCATCGAATGGAAAACATAGATAAAGAAACATGCATATTACATCTAGAACATAGCTATCAACTTGAATAATTATCCCCGACATAGCTTCTCCCTTAGAGGGACTCACATCTCCGCATTATCTCCAGAAGCTCCTCTGCGTTGGGTCCGCCCCTCGTCTCCTTCCTTGTTGCCTTGAAGGAGCCTGCAGCGCATCCCCTCCTGAGAGCTTCCACATCATCCATCCCCTCCACCTTAGCGGCTGCAAAGGCACCTATGAAAGCGTCGCCGCTTCCCACCGTGTTCACAACCTCAAGCCCCAACCGCTCAAGGGGTACAGCGCCTACATGAGTCGTGGTCCCAGCACCATTGTCGCGAAGAAGAGTGCCCTCTTCACCATGCTTGATTAAAGCCTTCACCGTCTTCCTCTCAGCTCCCAGGATTGTTCCAATTTCCACAGGGTCGCTAGTGCCGAGGAGGTTCTCATACTCCAGGTGGTTTAAGATGAAGTAATCAACGTTCCTGATTGTAGGAGCGAGAGCTTCCAATCCCCACTCGGCGTAGACACCCGGGTCCCAGATGACCGTCACACCGTTTCGTGCGCATATCTCTGCAAGGCCTTCTGCAGTCTCTATGGGTGGATCCATGATAACTGCAACCCTAGCTTCACTGATCAGTCTGAGCCTTCCCGGTTTAAACAGGTAGTCCCGAGTAAGCTGTAAGTTTGCCCCGAAGTAGGTATGGATCCTATTCTCACCATTTGAGCCTATGGTAATGTACGCCTGCCCTGACTCCTCACCCTGTACTTGTAGGACCCCTGAGGCGTCCACACCTTCCTCCTCGAGGATTCTCAGCTGAATCTCCGAGATATCGTCGTCACCCAGGGCGCCTATGAAGGCGACACGTCCTGGTCCGAGGAGGCGGGCAGCTGCGACGGAGACATTGGCCGCAGTCCCCCCCGAGACCCTCTGGATCTCATGGACAGGAACCTCCTCACCTGTACGGGGAAGTCTCTCCAGGAAGAGGTTGATATCCCAGTTGATGGCGCCGCAGCAGACAAGGTCGACCATGCCTACTATCACCGACCGTGGACGACCCTGTCCATGAACAGTTTCAGGAATCGCCCGCTGTCAACTTTAACGCATATATCCATATTCGCCTCTTCTTTTCTCCACTTCCGGCGTCTTCTCTCAACAACAGTCATGCCTCGCGTCAGATCACCAACCGTTTCTACATTGACTTTGTACCTCTTCGTCTCCACTAAGCTGGGATCCACAGCAGTGGCAACCGCAAGTGGATCGTGAAGGTTGGATCCGTTGTACCTCCTAACCAGGTTCCGACAGAGGTCTGCGACGAGACGCGCCCTCCTAGTCCCTAGCACATCGATCTCCTGGAACATTTCCTGGGAAAGACGGTTTTCAGGATGAGTGGTAACGTCCAGCCCGACCGCAATTATGGGCATACCTGAGCTGAATACGATCCTGGCGGCCTCGGGGTCGCACCATATATTGAACTCGGCTACAGCATTTGTGTTCCCGATTCCATAAGGAGTCAGATTGAAAGCGCCACCCATGATTACTAATCCTGCTACCATCTCGGTAACACGGGGGTTAGCGAGGATCGCTGAGGCTATGTTCGTCAGAGGTCCTATCGGCAATAATGTCAGCCTATCACCCAGCTCCTCCGCCTTCTCGACAATGAGTTGGACAGCTGACCTATGATCAAGGTGCATCGTCGGCTCAGGTAGCACTGCTCCGCCAAGACCAGTCTTACCGTGAAACTCCGTCGCATCCAATGGTTCCCGGAGGATGGGCCTACTGGCGCCGGGAGCGACCGGGACACCGTCCACACCGAGGAACTCCAGCAGCTTCAGGGCGTTACGGTTCGCCAACTCCAAGCTTACATTACCCGCCACGGTAGTCAACGCCTCCACCTTGAGCTCCGGGGAACTAAAAGCGAGCATAAGGGCGAGGGCGTCATCAACCCCAGGGTCAGTATCAATAATAACATGTTTCATTTTAGCCAACTCCACGATTCCTCGACAGATATAACCCCTACATGAGATCACATAGACCAAATAAAAAATTTACAGAACGAGAGAAAACATGACTTCATACAAGACTACTAAGCTGAGAAATATACAGAAAAACTGATAAAAAGTAGGGTGAAAAAGCCGGGTTCCTCGTAGGGACCGCGGGTAGAGCCAACGAGGAAACATGCCTCTATACATCTCGCCATATCAAGATATGATAAGAGGGAGGGGGGGTAGAGGAGATGTCTTTGAAAAACACGCCTTTCGCCAGATGGCTTGAGGATCTCAATGCTTCCACGGATGAATCATGTCAAAAACACGGCCTATTCATCACAAAAATTGAGCTGATTCATGGGGAGCCACGCTAGAGAAGGGCGGTTGCAAGTCCACGAACCAGGATAGCAAGTGACACCAAAAGGTCTCTAAAATAGATAAGCAAACAATAGATGTGCTAGAAGTGTATTCCATGGAACTCAGAGATGTCTATGCTGTCCGCAATCGTATCGACAGCCTAATTAAGAAGACTCCTCTCGAACCCTCCCTCTTCCTCAGTGAGAAG
>DAOVCM010000068.1 GCA_030670015.1 Candidatus Bathyarchaeota archaeon | reverse complement strand
CCCACGTTCCCCTCCTCCACGAGGCCGGATGTGGCGCTGTCCAGGGCCTCGAAGGCGTGCTCCTTTTTCACGTGGAAGCCGTTGATGTCGTTCAGATGAGCGTCCCACGTCTCCGCTACCACCGGGAGAGACCAAGAAATGTCAGCGTAGGAGGGGTCGATCAACTTCTTCTGGTGTATCCACTCGATCACCGCGTCATGGACCACGCCTACGCTGTGGGTGTTGGTAATCATTACAGGACCCTCGAGGAACCCAGATTCCTCTACCCAGGTCGTCCCAGTCATCTCCCCGTTCCCGTTCAGGCACGCCCAACCGGCAAAAACAGGGTTATAGTTCTTCCCGCGCGGCAAGATCGCAGTGACTCCTGTCCTGACGGGACCCTGTCCGACTACTAGGCTGCCCTCACCCGAGACAATGGTCGAGTGCCCCACCTCAACACCCTCCACGTCTGTTATCGCGTTAAACAGACCGGGTAACCCTCCATAAGGAACACCCAAAGCCCGCGCCCTCTTCTTAATTCTCATGTTAACCATCTGCTAGTTTTGTTATGGTTTCTGTTGGTTTTAATTTGCGCGTAAAAGGGCTTACCTTATTGGAAGAGAACAGAAAAGACTGATGTGACTATGAGCTTACATTTTCACTTTCTGGTCTCTGAGAGCATTTAGCAGAGTGAATAGGTTCAAGTGCTTCGCGTTGCTATCATAATTCCCGATTTTGAAGGCGATTTGTATAGCGTATCCCACAGTGAGGGCACTGATGATGGTGCCTAAACCTATGGGGCCCCCTAGGAAATATCCAATTATCAAGACTGTGAGCTCTATACCTGCTCTGACATGTGAAACTGGTCTGTTCAGTTTCTGAACTAACCCCATCATCAAGCCATCTCGTGGACCCGCCCCCAGCTTGGGATTCAAATAAAGGAAGGAAGCACCACCCAAGACTCCGATACCGCCGAGAAGGAGGGCGAGTTGTCCCAACATACTGCCTGACCGTGGAATGATATTCCCCGCCATGAGGAGATCGATGAAGAGCCCGATGAAGTACATGTTCATCAAGGTAGCGAACCCAGGGGGGAATCCCAGAGCCCAGCCGATTACCAGCACAACTAGCCCAATTATCTGGCTTACTTGACCAAAGGTGAGGGCTGTGTTTTTAGTCAGTCCTACTTGAAGGACTCCCCAGGGTCCCATACCTAGATCAGCGTTCAAAATCATTACAATTCCAACAGCGAAGAGGAATAGCCCAAGGAAAAGACTAGGCAACCTCCGGAAGAAAACCATCCAATTCTGCGATATACTGCTCATGACCAGTCTTAGCTCTGTATGAACTCCAACTTAGCACCAGATCTATAAATAGCGCGCGTATCTCGATGTCCATTATTACTGGACGTCTGCTTCTCTTTAAGATTAGAGATTCTAAAGAGCAACCCAGCTCATCGTAGAGCCCCTCACGATTTTCTTTCAGTCAGTTAGACTCATCCCCATTTTGATTACCCTTAATAGAAAGGGTCGCGCCATCTCTAGATTCATCTAGAAGGCGGAGACATGGAGAACGGGAAAAAAAAATTCGCATCAATTCTAAGCTATGGTCTCATAGTTATGACTGTCACCCACACCCTGACTCATGTCTTCGGCGGGATCCACCCCGCCATCTTCTCGATCCTGAGGGAGGAGTTCAGCCTATCCTTGCAACAGCTTGGGATCATCGCCGCGATTCCACCTCTACTGCAGGCCCTCTTTGCGATCCCTATCGGACTCCTCTCTGATAGGGTCGGGTCTAAGAAGATGGTCCTACTGAGCCTCCTCGTTGCCATGCTGGGAGCCATATTAGCGAGCCAGACGACGAGTCCCCTGATGTTCATCGTGGCCATCAGCCTCGTCTACCTCAACACTACCATCTACCATCCAGCCTCCTACAGCTTCACGGCGAAGATATTCAACGACGAGAACAGACCTAAGGCCCTAGGACTCCACGGTGCAGGGGGAACCCTTGGCCACGCCATGGGGCCTCTTTCCGTGAGCATCCTCATCGGCCTCCTCGCCTGGGAATGGCGCCAAGTCTACCTGCTCCTAGCGGCGCCCCTCCTAATTGGCGTTATAATGGTGCTCTTCCTCAAGGAGGAGATATCGGAGAACGGCGGGGAAGAGGAACCGACCGTGGAGGTTGAGACCGGCGCCAAGTCGATCCTCTCTCTTAACATGATCATGTTCCTCACCTACTCGGCCCTCAGGATGATGGCGGGCTCGATGATCTCCAACTTCATCGTCCTCTACCTCCAGGACGTTAAACACCTAAACATCGCAGCGGCCAGCTTCATATTCAGCGGCACGATGCTACTCGGCTTCATAGCGGCCCCCGTCGGGGGATTCATGGCCGTCAGGTTCGGGGAAAAGAAGTGGATACTCGCATCCTTCTCCCTAGGATGCCTCCTCTTCGCCACCTCCATATTCATCAAGGACGTGACGATCTTCGCGATCCTATACATCGGCTACGGTTTCTGTAACACCCTCGGGATGGCCGCCCGCTCCTCTATCATGGCCCGGCTCTCACCCAGCGGGCAGCGGGGCCTCGGGTACGCCCTCTTCTTCTTGCCCGGCAGCATCATGGGGGCAGTGGCGCCGGTGTTAGCCGGCTTAGTCGCGGAGGCCTTCGGATTCACCACCATATTCTACATCTCCTTGGGGATCTACACCATAGCCCTCTTGATCTTGAAGTTCATGGTAAAGATAGACTGAGTGCACACGCTCTACACTTCTTTTTTCTTCTTACTGAAGTAAACACTCTAATTACAAGTGTTCGGAGAAGGAATCAGCTACTTTAAGCGCGCATCAATCCAACTTTGTATTATAATCATAAAAAAATTATTAAACCTGTGTTCTTACACGCATATCATGTCTGATAAAAATGAGGTGCTCAGACACTTTCTCGCGTCAATAGCCTACCACGCCACCAAAGCGCTAAAAGACGCACCAAACAACTATCCAAACCTCAACATCGGAAAAGGAGTCAGAACACCAAGAAGAATACTACATCACATCACAGAAGTACTATCATACGCACACAGCTTCTACGAACACTATGACACAACCTACTTTGACTTAAAATCATGGGATGAAGAGGCGAATGCCTTCTACGATATCTTATCGAAATTGGACAAGTCACTCCAAGAGAAGAGTCCAAGAGAAGTAACAGAGGAGCAACTTCTTCAGGGACCACTTTCAGATTCCATGGCTCACATTGGGCAATTACTAATGCTTAGGAGAATGGCTGATTCACCTGTTCCCGCTGAGAACTTCATATACGCAGATATCAAGATAGGTGCAGTTACCCCAGATCAACCTGACCCAGTGGCACCTGATAAATAAATCCTACACCCGAAGGTCCCTTCTTTTAATAATTTTATTTGACTGATTTCACAAGGCTATTTAACCATTTCTTTAATATTTTTTAATAATTCCACAAATATAATCTCATTTATCATTAAAAATATAAAATAAATTGTTGGTATGACTGATTAAATAAAATAATCTGTTATATTGCGCAAATTTAAAAAAAAGGCTTATTAACGACTTATTCTCTAGATGTTAAGGGGTGGAAATAAGTTGACTCCGTCAAATCTTGGGAGAATATTAGAATATTACAAGAAACAGAGTCCGTTCACAGATCCAGGTGAATACGCCTATTTGTTTGACGAACTTCCCGACGATATCGAAGAGCTGTGTAAGGTTGTCCGGGGGTTAATAATACCTGTCGACGGCGATTACCCATTGCCCAAAGAGAGGATGCATGAAATTGACCGCGGCCGCTATGTCTCTCAGATGCTGGCGTGCATGATGGAGGTTGATGATAGCCCTCTAACATCACAGCGTCCACCTGAAAGGCGATTCATCGGGTGCTGCCGAGATTTTGCTGTCCTGTTCTGCTCAATTGCACGCCATAAGGGCATCCCCGCTCGGATACGCTGCGGGTTCGCACCCTACATAAATGTCGGGAGACCGGGATTCAAGGTGGACCACACAGTAGCCGAGTTCTGGGATTTCAGCGAGGAGCGCTGGCGATTAGTGGACGTGGACCAGGATGAAAAGCTAATAGAGATTAATAGCATCGACTTCGACACTACCGACATTCCACACGACAAGTTCCTTTTTTCTGGATACGCATGGAAGCAATACCGAGAAGGCAAGGTCGACCCAGAGGAATTCGGCGACCCTCCAGAGGAATATAGGGTTAACCTTGACAGCTCTGGTGACTCAAGAGTTAGATTCGTAGGTGCAGGGGTTATTCGTTACAGGGTGATTCTGGACCTTGCAATGATGAATAAAGTCGAACTCCTCCTGTGGGATTGCACCAGCCTGATGGAGCTGCACATCGTACCCACTGAAGAGGATTTGAACCTCCTTGACAAGGTGGCTGAGTTAACACTTGCAGGGAACGATAAATTCGATGCGATTAGAGAACTCTATGAGGAGGAGCCGCAACTTAAAATACCGAGAGTAGTGAACTCCTACAGCTTCGTCGATAAACCGCGTTCAGTCGTCCTGCACTTTTGACTATGCACACGAGTTGAGAACCGTGATACCCTACATAGGTAACGCCTACTATTGCTACGCCAACAGCGCATCCATGTTACTCTCCACAATAGGAGAAAACATCCAGCCAAGCCAGATAGAGGTCTTAACAGGAGTGAGCCTGGGGGCTTGGAAGGGTAGAAGTTTTATGTTAAGCCTGAATGCCCCTGACAAGGGACTCAGCAAAGCCATTGAGATATTAGGATTCAACTTCAAGGAAGAGGTCAGTCACAGGGACACAGGTGCACCATTTGAACGACTCAGGGAGATACTTCATGAACGTCCAGCTCTTCTAGGTCCATTAGACCTCGGATACCTCACCTACTTCCCCGAGAGAGGTATCGCAGCTGGATCCGACCATTATGCCTTGGCATTAGAGATAGATGATGACTCCGTTACTCTCCACGACCCTCTTGGCTTCCCTCATGTCTCAATAAGCCTAAAAGACTTGGAGACTGCGTGGCGGGCTCAACGCGTAACCTACAAGAGAGACTATTATCGAATGTGGCACACCCCTGAACGAGTTAACAATCCCACGAAAAAGGAAATATTCCGAGAGGCATTGAGATATTTTAAGAAGATCTACATTGAGAACCCAGTTTATTACCAAAGTCACGGGGAATTAACGGGAAGCAAGGCGATATACAAGGCAGCAGATGAAATGCGAACCGGAAAGCTCACGAAGACCGAGCAAAACACTATGATCTACTTCACCCTCGCTCTAGGGGCGAAACGATCTCTTGACTACGCCCTCTTCTTTAGTGACCACGATGAGGAACTATCCCAACTGAAACTTGAGCAGTCAAAAATGCTGGGAGAGTGTCACGCTCTCGCAGTAAAAGGAGACTGGATGAAAGTCAGTGACATACTCTACGAGCTTGGCACAATTGAGGACGCGTTCAAGGAGCTACTGCTTTCAATCTAGGCGATGAATATGTCAGAGTACATCGAAATAAAGGACGCTCATCAGCACAACTTGAAACACATTAATGTCAAGATTCCCCGGAATAGGCTTGTTGTGCTTACGGGCGTCAGCGGTAGCGGGAAATCAAGTCTCGCATTCGATACTCTGTACGCAGAGGCACAGAGAAGATACGTTGAGAGTCTCTCTGCCTTCCTCCGTCAAGAGCTTAAGCAAATGGAGAAACCCAAAGTAGGCTACATCAGCGG
>DAOVCM010000034.1 GCA_030670015.1 Candidatus Bathyarchaeota archaeon | reverse complement strand
AAGATGCTGGGAGAAAAGGTTAGGATTGCGGACGCTGATTCTGTCCGAAGGAGTACCGGATACGTTATCGGAGGCGTGCCTCCTTTCCCACACAATGAAGGTGTTAAAGTTCTTCTGGACGCTTCCCTTGGGAGATTTGGCGAGGTGTGGTCTGCAGCTGGGACCCCACATTCGGTGATGAAGCTTAGAGTAGAGGAGCTTAGGGAGGTAGTGGGCGGGAATTTTATAGATGTGGCGAAGTAGGTGCCAGCGTAAATGTTAAGAGAGAGATGGAAGGAAGGAGGTAGCATGAAGATTTTCCATTACACAAGCATCGAGGCTGAGGACGTTCCCGCTCCCGCGGAGGGAGTGAAGGTGAGGTGGCTCATAACCGAGAAGACCGGCGCCCCTAACTTCGCTATGCGACAGTTCCTAGTGGAGCCTGGAGGGTCAACCCCCTTCCACACTCACTCCTGGGAGCACGAGGCCTTCATCCTATACGGCTCAGGGATCGTGGTAAGTAACGAAGGAGAGAGACCCGTCAAAGCGGGAGACGTTGTCTTCGTACCACCTGACGAGGAGCATCAGTTCAGGAATACGGGGGAGGAGGAACTCAAGTTCCTCTGCCTAATACCTTTGCAGAAGTAGAACGTTAAAGGGGAATGTGCAGGGCTCCCACGTTTTTCTCACATCAGCTCACGACATTCTTCAGGTGCTTCTTAGGCATTTCTGATAGCCTTTTTACGAGTATTATCTTATCCCTGGAGGATAACGCATTAAAAATAAGAGCTTCAATGAATGGAGAGAGGAATTATTAGAATGGGTTGAAGATGTTCAACTAATTGTACTGACTCTTAACCTCTGCTTTTTCTGAAACACACCCGCCCTTCCGTACTCTCAATAGTGAAGAAGACAAGTTCCTCGCCTTCTCGAAGCTCCAATATATCTCTAACCTCCGGAGGGAGCGTGATTCTGAAATCTCGACCCACTTTGGCTTTAGTTAATATTCCCATGATACCTCTATTTATTATGTGAGGGGTTGTTAAAAAGATGATGAGTCACAATCTTCACTATGAAGTTACTATTTGAATATTTGTTTAAGATGTGGCTTATCCGTTTAAACTAGGCGTTAAAATGTTAGTTTAAATGATTTGAGAGATATTTTTTTGGATAAATTATTCACCCCTATATAATACACATATTAGGTGTCAACCCTTCACCCTCGGGCCTGTATTTCAAAATAATATAATTTTAAGATAGGAATATTCCTCTGTGTATTTTATCCCTATCAGGATAACCCCAAACGAAGGGAAGCGTCAAGTTGATCCATCCAGATCCTAAATTTCCCCACTCCCCACCCCTTTAATCTTTAGGTCATGTTTGAGTATTTCTAACTGATTTTCTATTGGTAATTTAATGAATTTTTCGTCTTTAGATAATGCTCGCATGGCTATCGTTACAGTATCTTCGCCATATTTTTTATTTAATTTCTTAATCTCTCTTCTAAGATTAATTGTTTTACTTCTACGTTTAAATTTGGTTCCTTCTTGTCCGTGAGTTTCCTCCTTGCTGAATCTCCAACTCATTCATTCTCCCTCCTCAGGATATAGACAAATACCACAGCTAAAATCGAGGTATTGACATACCAGTTTTCTACGAAACAGGACTTATTCTCTTATCCCTTTATATCGTCCTAACCTGTTGTCTTAAAAATATTTCGTGTGTCTAACTCTCTGCAAAAACGAAGCCTGAGAGCGAAATACAAAGTTAAGGCTAGTAGTTACACCAATAGATGAAATGAAAGTAACAAGAATTTCCCAAACTCGTCCCCAAATTATCGTTGACATTGATTTGAAAAAAGGAAGGCCTCTAATCCTGCTCTTTTATCTTCGTCAATTCCAAAAACTTTATTGAAATTTTACTCAAGTCCCTGTTAGTTAAGCCTGATATCTCTTCGAATTCGTTCATTCTATCAGCCAATTCTTTTAAGGTAAACCAACGATAATGACTTTTAAACAATGCTCTTCAGGTGCGCGCCAGCTTTTAACGTAAATTCTGAAGCGTCAATCACAGTTCATAGTTTTTAGCAAACGACGGGCTTGAGAATGGAGGTTTATACAAGAGTGTTGGAAGATTCTATGAGAAATACATTTTTCGTTACACGCTGGCGCGCGCCAGCCTCGCCTCCACTCCTTTGTGACATCTTAACCCTGAAATCGTACCAAGGCCAATTAAAGGCCTTCAACATCTCTATCGCTTCTTCGTATCTCCTTGATTCAAGCTTATACCATAGCTCAAGCTCATGGTTCGGCCAGAAGCTTGAGACGTGAGTTATGAAACCTGAGGCACCCAGTAAGTGACTTCACACATGACTGACGCCATTATCAATTAAGGCGACTTTGTCCGTGTAATTCCTAAGACCTAGCTGATACTCGTAGACTGTGGGGGCGCTCCACTTTATGCTCACAACGCTGTTTAGCCTCACAATGGTGTCAAGTATGTTGAAGGGTATCTTGTATCCTAGCCACCATGTTGTGTAGATCATCAAGCCTATGCTAGTCTCCTCGTCAAGCTTCTGGAAAAGCCGGAGTACATCATCATCCGAAGGTCGGTAATAGTATGTTGGGGAGACCTGCACGGCGTCAGCCTCGATCTCCTGGGCGAATTTTGTTAATTCCATTATCTCAGAGGGATTTGTGCTCTGGGCGCAAACCACGACTGCAGTCCTATTGCTTACAACTTCTTTGACTGTTCTAGCTATGTCCTTCCTCTCCTGGGTGGTGAGCATTGGGAACTCTCCCCCCGCACCGCCTGTAAGCATGACACCGTAGCCATTCTTCATGCCTTTGTCAAGAAGGAACTGAACGTTCTCCCTCAATGTTTCTAGGTCTAGTTCTAGGTTCTCCATGAATGGTGTAATTATTGGAACAACAGGTCCTCTCAGACGATTGATAATCTCTGTCTTATCCATATTCACCATATTCACGATGACACTTTTTTTATGTATATTCTAGCACGATATTAATACACAATTGGCTGAATAGAACAGTGGCTAAGGCTTTACAGGATCTTGAGCAATTACCGAGGACACCCAATCCAAACGAAAGATAATAGTCGCCTCTGTAAACTTTATTAATTTGGATTTTGTTTCATAGATAATGCTTCTGTATAGATATTTGATGAAACCCCTGCGATGATCCCTCCGATTATATCATCCAAAACAGGTCCGAGTCTTTTTAGAATCCCTGGTTTTAACTTATCAAATCTGACGAACTCGAAGATACCTCTGGTCCCTGCGATGTAATTGGCGATAGCCATGCCTAGGATCTCATCGGCCACAAAAAATGAGAGGTCTTTTTTATAGTTCTCATGAGACAGACCTGGAATTAAGCCAAATATTCCATCTTCTTCCAATCTGAGCCCGGATAATACGAGGGCTGCCACATTGATATCCAATAGAGCGTTTTCGAACCCTTTTTTCAACATTTCTGATGCTCTCATTCTTGTCTCCACACCGGGATGGGGTCGATAAAGCTCTAAGGCTGCTTGCATGAGGTCTTCAAAGGTTATTCCGCGTTCTCTCAATCGTTGAGTTAAAGATCGGTCGGGAATTATACCCTCCGTTTTAATGATAGCTGCTTTAACCGCTTTCGAAACGGATATTCCGATCATTTTACCAAGCTTTGTCGCTGTTCCAGCATAATCGATTGGATTTCCCTTTTCTGTGCAGGCTACGACGATTGCATCCGTGGTAGTTCCGCTTGCTGGTTCGAAGGAAGATGAGCTCCTTATATCAAGCTCCCTGAGGGCGACGAATTTGGCTTCTGTGACTGTTTTTAATGCATCTACCATGCAAGCCTCAGTTGGATTTCCATCGATTAGGAGGATGATGTTGATTGTACCAACGTTTCGGTGTGGTAAGATGGAGGTTTCCCCTGCACTAGTCGCGTTTGAGATTCCTGCTGTTACGATAGCGCTTACAGTTATGTTGTGATGTTGTTGATGTACTAACACTAGATCGCGAACATCAACGGCGGTCATTAGTCCTATAACCTTTTCTGGAGAGAGGCCTGATTGTCTTGTGATCCTCTCTAGGTAAGCTCTGGGGTTGGCGTGGTCATAGTCCTTGTGGACTTGACAGTTTATTATCGCATCGGCATCTCGTAAGCCTCCGTTGAGAACCGCTGAACTCAGGGTTTTTAGTGGAGACTCCGAGATTACTGCAAGGAGGCCATCTCTGACTTCTACTCTAATTCCCTCGATGGGGATAGTAACTTCCACATTTACCATCTACTTCACCTTCATATTCTCACTTCAAGATCAACATTTTGAAGAGTAAAATTGGGAAAACAATCAAGATACAGAATAAATATGCTGTCAATTCCATTGTTCGTAGGGCTCTAATAATATGGTCTGGGGACAGGTCCCCTCTGTCGTCTCCTAATATGTAGAACCCCTTTTTTTCGAGTTGAATATTAAGAGTGCCTGCTATGGCTGACATTGTCCACCCAGCGTTCGGACTCTCTGTAACATTCTTATCCCTCTGCAGGATCCTCCAAGATCCACGCCAATCTTCCTGCAAAAGGAATGCAGATAATACCATTAGAATAGCAGTGAGCCTAACCGGAAGGTAATTAGCTACCGTGTCCATCCTCGCTGAAAACCAGCCGATATCAACATGATACTGATCCCTATATCCGACCATGGAATCCAACGTGTTGATAACTCGAAATGCGACTGCACCTGGAACCCCAAACAGGGCAAAGTAAAAGAGGGGCGAGGTTATCCCGTCAACGGTTCCCTCTCCTATGGACTCTACAGTTGCTGAGATCATATGTCGCTTATCCAGCTTGTCTGGATCGCGTCTTACAATATAATGTAGAAGCTGCCTAGCCCGGCCTTCATCTTCTTTTAAAATAGCGTCTGCGATGGGAATCGTGTATTGCTTCATACACTTAAGGGCGAAAGTTGGCTTCAGTAATATGGCGGATGCAATGATATACACCACTTGACCAAAGAGGCGCTGAATCCAAAAAAGACCAAATCGAACAGGAACCGCGAAGAGCATAATAGTCAAGAGACCCATCAGTATTCCGTTCTTCTTTTCTATTTTAGGATATCCACTCTTGATTTTTGGCTTGAAATATTTTATCACATTTCCCATCCATACTGTGGGGTGTATCTTGTCTGGTGGCTCACCGAAAACTAGATCGATCAGGAAGGACAAGAAAAGTATCAGCAGAGAATCAACGAGAGGGGAAATGTACTTTGAGATCATATCATGTCCTTTTGTTTTTAAATTATAACTCATTCCCCATCAGGTTGTATCAAACCCCTTGATTCTCATGACCTTATTCAAGGCCTCCATAAGCCTTTCATTTTCCGATCGTGTTCTTATCGCTACTCGGATGTAGTATTCGTCAAGTCCCGTAAACGAACTACAGTCTCGAATAATAATGCCATACCTTAGCATCTCCTTCTTGAGCTGAGGGGCCGTGAAACCGGAACGTCTAACATCTAAAAAGACGAAGTTAGCATCAGCGGGGAAGATCTTGAAACCCTTGATCCGTTTCAATTCTTGTAACATGAATGCTTTTTCGGTGTTGATGAGTCTCTCTGTTTTCCTCAAATATTTTTCGTCATTTAACGCGGCGATTGCAGCAACTTGAGCTATACAATTCACGTTCCAAGATAGCTTAACTTTAAACAGGAGGTCGATAATTTCCCTTTGAGCAATTCCATAGCCTACCCTGAGCCCTGTTAATCCATAGATTTTTGTAAATGATCTCAGGACGAAGAGGTTAGGGTATTTGTTAACCTCGTCTATCAATGAGTAGCTTTTTTTCTTATCCACAAATTCAATGAAAGCCTCGTCTAGAAAAACTAGGATGTCATCTTCGGATGTTCTTTCAACTATCTCTATTAAACTATCTCGTGGCATGAGAATGCTCGTCGGGTTATTTGGATTACATAGGAAAACAACCTTCGCCCCGCTTATATTGTGTAAAATGGGAGCTGGCTCAACGTTGAAATCCTGACTCAAATTTATAAACTTGGGTCTACCTCCCCTTTTTCTTACAGCGTTTTCGTATTCTCCAAATGAGGGAGCGAGTATGATCGCTATGTCACCCTTCTCGAGGAACACCTCAGCAAATAAGTGAATAAGCTCGGTGGAGCCATTGCCTATAATCACATTATCCTTGTTGATTTCATCGTAACTTTGGGTTATCGTCTGCCGTAAAGTGGTTGAATTTGAATCGGGATAGATCAGAATCTGATTGAGACCTCTCTTTATGGATTCTATAGCCGTTTGAGGAGGCCCAAATGGGTTTAAATTTGCACTAAAGTCTAAAATTTCTTCCCTTCTAAGCCCAGTTATATTTATAATATCCCAAACTCTTCCTCCGTGTACACAAGGTTTGAGGTTCTTCACTTCCTCTCGTGCTAAACTGGAGATTGCCTTCATGTATTGTTCACTCGCTGATCTTCCTCATTATTCTGAAAAACTGAATGTGGTAAGATAGTATGGAAAGTTTTATTAAAGAATTTGGATGGATAATCCATCCGAGTATCTTTAAAGGTTTGTGAGAGGAAAAAAAGATGAGGAATGAAAGTTTAACCCGAATTATGGTGGCAATCGCAATTGTAGCCATAGTTTCCGTTGGCGTCGTCCATATCTATTATCAACGTCAGATTGATGGACTTAGTTCCACATTTGAAAACTTAGAAGAACAGATCAGTGAATTAACTTCTACTGTTGAAGAATACCAAGAACAAGTCAGTGGATTGACATCCACAATTGATGTGTACCAAGGGCAAATCGGGGAATTAAGTTCTACTGTTGAAGATTATGAAGCTGAAGTTGACAGGTTGAGCGATGACCTAAGCAAATATACTCAAATAACTATTGTAGACGACCACGGCTATGTATCAACGATAAACACTTATCCTGAAAAAATTGTCTCACTCGCACCGAGTAACACTGAGATCATATTCGCTATCGGTGCTGGCGACAAAGTGGTCGCCGTAACAGACTATTGCAACTATCCCTACAACTTTACAGCTTGGTTCGAAGCGGGTAACATGTCAAGTGTGGGAGGGTACTGGAACCCTTCTATAGAAAGCATAGTCTTTCTTGACCCGGATTTAATCATAGCCGCTTCAGGGAGCGCAGCAGCCGTCAACAATCTACGAAGCATGGGATTCAACGTTATCATGTTGGATCCGAAGTCCATTAATGACGTTCTCCAAAACATAATCTTGATGGGCAGAGCCACAGATAGGGATTGTGAGGCCAGTACACTTGTGGCTACAATGAGGCTTAGGATAGATAATGTGATCAGCAAGGTCAGTGTCGC
>DAOVCM010000247.1 GCA_030670015.1 Candidatus Bathyarchaeota archaeon | reverse complement strand
TCAGCGTCATAACCACGCCGCCATGGCTTCATTTATTTTCCTGTATAACTTTAAAAACCTTGTCAGGCTACGCATGCCTCACCACCATTGATGACCTGCAGCCGGAGAATAAGGATTGCTACGTGCACACTCATCCGGTAGACAAATAATCAGCATCGCGCGCGCTGGATAGTGACAGGTTCCTAATGAAAAAACAAGCACACCTGAGTAGCATCACATAAGTAGCCGCGCGTGGGTGGGTAAACGAGATGCTACTATTTTATACAGGAAAATTCATATGACACCTATGGAATCCAAGTCAATCTTAATTGGCATCGTTCTCGGAATCATCGTTGGAGGAGCTGGAGCATACTTCGTGCGCATGCGTGTATATCAAGATGAAATAGATGCGCTTAAGGAAGTCATTGACGCAGCAGAAAAATTAGCAAACGCAAAAGACGAAGTAATTGCAGCAAATAATATGACTATAATATCACTACAGTATGAACTTGATGCGGCACATATTATAGTTGATGATTATGAAAAATATAGAGAATCCGCTGAAAACATGATACAATTTTTGAATTATAAATGTGCAGTCCAAACTTACAGAGCGGAATATGCGTTATATCTCCTTCATGGATATTTACCAGAATACGAGCCTGTATGTGATGTTGAGGAAGTATATGGTGCTTTATCTTTTGAGGAATGGTGGGAAATCTATGGCGGGTTATATGATGAATGGATTAAAATCGTATATCCCTAATAGTTAATGGATCTAACATTATGTACTATAAGTTGAACCACGCGCATACGCGCGCGCTGATTCTAAATAGAATTGCAGATAAAGTTATTCAAGTTTTAGTCTATCTCTAACATCCTGCTAAGTTTGAGTAATGGGACCCATCGAATGCTAACCTCTAGTTTTAACTGATCCATTCTCTCAATGAGAGCCTTGTTGCTACCCTTCCCTCTAAACTCGATAACCTCAATCCCTTTGTATTCGCCAGCATAAGCATAAAAATCTAACAATACACCCGTAAATGCTTCATGAGATTCCTCTTCACTAGAACGCCAACCCATTGCGAATATAGGTCGTAATTTCCTGAAGCTAAACTATATTTTCTGTTGAAGTCATCGTAATCTTTCCATTCCTAGTTGTTACGAATATCTAGTCGATCTTTGACGTTTTCCTTGTTATTGAAGAATAGGTGATATTGAGAAGAGTACGCTAGTGGAGCGATACGGCACTTACCTGTCTGTCGCGTGCGCGCGCTTAATTATCCACCTGCAACGGCGGGGAAGATAGCTACTCTATCTCCCTCTGAGAGAGAGTAACCATGATTTTTAGATCTACCATTTACAAGAACTATCTTTACCTTGATCATAGGTATGCTCAGCCTCGTGTAAAGTTGTTGCAATGTCGCGCCCTCCCTGAGGCTGAGCTTCAGGGCTTCACCTCTCCCCACGTTGGGGGAGTATCTCCTCAAGGTGGCGTAGAGTCTCACATCCACCTCGATCACAGTTTTTTATCCTCCCTTCTTGACGAAGTGCCACCTGTAGAGCAGCTGCATATCGTCGGGGAACAGCCCCAGGCGATCTCCCTCTCCCACACTTCGGGTGACCTTGGAGTACTCACCGTTCAGGAAGATGTTGCTGCCTATCTCGTTCCACGGGATGTGAATGCGATTGATGATGTCCTCTATTGTGTCACCCTCTTTAACTTGGACATGTACAACGGATTCCTGTCTAGGATCCAGGATGTTTGAGAAACGACGTAGCTTACCGTAGAGATGTACTTCCATCAACGCTTCTCATGACTCCTGTACTCCTAATAAAAAAAGGGTTAGGGATCTCTGGTCCCTGGATTAGGTTCACTTCTTCGACGGCGTGTGGACCTTGTCGAGCTCCTCGTCAGAGACGTCGAAAACGACGTTGTGGGGTGGCAGTTTCTCATACTTCATGAACTCGGGAAGCCTGTCGTCTGCCTCGTTGAAACCAGCTGCCGTGTTGAAGGAGCGCTCCATCTCAATGATCGATCGGCCTATCTCGGCGACATCGTCATTTGTCCAGTTGACACCTAGGACACCGTTGCAACTTTCCACAGCTCCATCAAATCCCTCGGATTTATCGAGAACGGCAAAGGCGATAAAGAGGCAGTACCCCGAGGCATCAATGAAGGCGGTAGTGTGGAGGAAGCCCCTCGCCAGCTCCGCCTTGTCAACGTCGAATGGGTCGGCTTCACCTCCGACGCCCATTATCTCGGGGGCTATCGTGTAGCCTGAGGTGTGGTCAGCTCCCATCGTGGAGGTTGCATACACAACGCCTATGCCCTTCACGGCCCTCGGCTCGTATGCGGGCATGTTCTGGCCCTTGACACCTGGCACACGAACGACGCCGAACACTTTTCCGGTGGTCGCGGCGCCGCAGCCCAGGACCCGTCCTAGGGGTGTACCCTTCCCTATCTCATGCATCAGCTCAAGGGCACGTTCACTGTCTCCGAACTCCGCCAGCCCTCCCTCCATGGCAACGGCGATAGCTCCTCCTGCCTCGATGGTATCAAGACCGTAGTCGTTGCAGAGCCTCACCATCTCCGCGATGGCATCAAGATCGTCGATACCGCAGTTAGCGCCGAAGGCCCAGACGGATTCGTACTCTAAGCATGAGACGTGCTCGGTGCC
>DAOVCM010000088.1 GCA_030670015.1 Candidatus Bathyarchaeota archaeon | reverse complement strand
GGGCCTGAGGATCAGAAGACCCTCTGGAAGGCGTTGAACGATGGGGTGATCGACGTCCTCGCTAGTGACCACGCCCCATATTCCAAGGAGGATAAGGAAAGGGGGTGGAAGAACATCTTTGATGCTCCCTCGGGGTCTGTGGGCGTCGAGACGAGCCTGCCCCTGATGCTCGACTGTGTGAGCCGTGATCTTCTGAGCCTTGAACGCCTCGTCGAGGTCTTCTCGATGAACCCTGCGAAGATCCTGAACCTGTATCCGCGAAAAGGGGCGTTGGTGCCAGGGGCTGATGCAGATATTGTCATCGTGGACTTGAAGCGTGAGTATGAGGTCAAGGGTGAGCTGCTCCACTCAAAACAGAAGATAACGGCGTTCGAGGGTTATCGAGGGACAGGCTGGCCGTTGACTTCTATAGTTAGAGGGGAAATTGTAATGGAGGATGGTAGGGTTCTGGGGAAGCCCGGATATGGGGAATTCCAACGCCCCATACTTTGACACGGATAAACTCTTTTTTAATTTATCTTGAATATTGTTTATTATTGTTAGAGCTGGGTTTTAGACTAAACTTCTTTGATCCTAAGGGATACCCCAATGATGCGCGCGGGGCATATATGTCACGCCAAAGGAACATCTGATCTTCGTTTTAGCCGCTGGAATATCGCCTAGCAAACATGGTATAGCGTAATATCTTATAACTGAATATGTGTTAACCTCCGTTACGGGTAGTGTTTCAAAGAACACTGATATCTCGTCTGAGCCCCAAACCACTGAGTATTCCTGGTTTCTCACATATCTCAATATCTTTCGGTATTATCCTTGGAACTTTCCTAGTGTGGTTGGGTATAGTGCATAAACCCCGCGTACGATGATACGAATACAGTAAATGATGAATCGCGTGTTTATTCTTCTCTTTTCTTAGGTTCCTTGATAAGCTTCAACGCAGCAAAACCGGTGATAAACTGGATGGCTGCACCAATTAGAAATGGATACTGCTTGGAAAAGCTCTGATAGAGGAATCCTCCAACTAGATTGCCAAAACCCCATGTGATAGACCAAGCCACCGACTTTATGGCGTTGAACCTTCCCCGATGTTCGTGCGGTGAGTAGTCAGCGAAGAGGGCCAGCCAGGCTGGATCACCTATACAGCTTGAAAGAGCTAGGACCCCGCGGACTATGAGCACCTCTGCGAAGTTACGTGTGTAAACGTAGACGAGGAAGGTGGCTGCCCACATAAACATGGCTGGAAACATGAACTTTAGCCTCCCATACTTGTCTGAAGCCCTTGCGATAGGTACCCTCACAAGTATGTTGATGATTGTTACAAGAGTCATCACCATTCCCCACTGTGTACTGCTCAGTTGCACTACCTCTGTCGCATAAGTTACAAAATAGGGGTCACAAATAGCCCACGAGAAGGTGAAAAAAAGATCACATGTGAGGAATATCCAAAGCTGTCTTGGCAGGTATGTAAGTGTGAACCTGAAATCCGAGAGAATATCGTGCATAGCGTTCCTCAGGTCAACCTGTTTCGTATTCTCAGCAGTGAGGGTCTCCTCAAGGAACCTATACCTCAAAAAAGAGGCAACAACTGCCAAACCAAACAAGGTGTAATATGCCCATCTCTGGGCCACGATTACACCGTACCTATCCATGAAAATCCCTATTATGTAAGGAGAAAGAACCCCGAATAGCGTTGGAACCACCATCCAGAGAGCATATCCATACGCCCTGTTCTCAGGGTTAGTAGAATCAGCAAATATGGACTCAAACGAAGGGTCTCTTAACCCGTTCCAGATAGCGCCTAGGGCAGCAGCTACTAGAAGGATACTGTAATTAGGTGCTATCCCTCTGAGTAACTCCGCGAAGGCGAGAAGAAAGCTCATTGTGTATACCATCTTCTTCCTCCCCACTCTATCTGTGAGGTATCCGCCTATGAAGGTCGGGATGATCTGGATTATTGACCCCACAGCTGAGATGATACCTACATCCACGTAGCTCCCTCCCAGCGCCAAGACATAGAGGCTGAAAAAAGGCCATGTCAGCTGACCGCCAAGGTTCCAGAGCCCTGAACTGAGCAGTATCACCCCTAGGTTAGTACGGAGAATGCTCCATGCCTTTTTTCCAGCGGAGGACATCGTTGAATAACAGAAGAGATAACTAAGGGAGAAAATAAATCATCCCCTCACCATTAAAATAAGCGTGCAAGTTACAAACCGTTAGAATGCAATATGCTGTATCTTATACTTGGTTAGTGCTATGGTATTGAGGGATGGTGTGAGGGATGAGGTACGCTTACATCAAAGCCTTCGACATCCCAGGTGCCTGGTACAGGACCCTAGAAGAGGTATGGGGGAATGGAGATGAATTCCAGGTAGGTTACGGCTCAGAGATAACAACGACCAAGAAGCTGAACCTGAGTATCGAGATCACTAACCCAGAGAGTCGACCTCTCGTGGCCGAGAAGGCGCCCTGCGACATGAAGTATATCAACTCCTATGCTCTCCAGTACTTGTGGGCCGGTGTTAAGGAAGAGGGTGAAACATACACTTACAGTAGCAGACTCAGAGAGCCGGTGGATCAAGTGAAACACCTTATTGATAGATATAAACAGGAGCCCAATGACAGGCAGCTGACACTGGTTATCCGGCAACCACAGGATATACTCACGACATTAAGCGGTATGAAACATGAACCCCCATGTCTCACGGTGATAGATACTGAGCTGGTTAATGATCAAATGCACCTAACGTGTTACTTCAGGTCGTGGGACGCCTTCGCGGGCCTTCCAGCCAACATTGCAGGTATTCAGATATTCAACGAAGCACTGGTCAACGAAATAAACACTCGTGCCAGCACGAATTACACAACTGGCAAGCTCATATTCCATTCAAAGAATTGTCACATCTACAGCAGACTGTACGATCTGGTAGAGGAACTAATCAAACCGGAAGAAGATTCGAGACGCCAGTGGAGTCAAAAAGATGGAGAGTTAAGACAAGTTTAGTCGATATATCAACCTATATTACTAAACCACGTGTGTAAATAAGATTTAACATCATTATACCTTATGCTCATACGACGCCTTTTGTGCTGGAAACGCGCTATTATAGAGGAAGTTTCTAGCTTCGTGGGCTCGTTTTCACAGAGATTTCATAGAATTTTTTCGTGTGGTTCTCATATCCTTTCTGAGCTTTTTCATCCTGACGTCTTAACCATTCTTCACGACCCAATTCAAGATATTTCTTCGAAGTCTTCAGCATCTCAACGTTATCTTTGACCTTATCACATGGAAATTCTCCACATTCAAAGCAGACATCAACTCCATGTTCTATACAACACTCACGTGGACAATCAGGTGGACTTCCTCCACCACCCTTGCAGCACTTTAGACATACAAGCCACGTATCTTCACTTTTAAAGAACTCTAGGCCCTTTCTGAATTCGGTGTAGTCAAACTCTTTCACCTCCTGTGGCATCCAATAATGGAAGCCATGTGAATCAACTATCTCAGCAACTATGTTTGCTGCGGTCCTGAATGCCTTGTAGCCAGCGTATCTTGCACAGCTACCACCATAAGTCCCACAATAAGTGAGTAGATCATCACGATCCATGTGCATCAATAAATTCTCTCATGATAGGTTTTTAAGAATTCATGTATGTTGATGCCTTCGTATACAAATTGGTACTAATATTGACTATTTGATTCTTGTTAGGATTAGTGAATGGAAATATACACCGAAACATAGAGGAGAATCTACAAAATTCGAGATATAAGACATCCGTTTGAAATATCACCAAGAAACTATTCCCATCTTTTAATTTTTCATCAAGAATTAATATCTTATTTCTTTCTGAGAATCCTGAGATTTTAGAGTAGAACAACAATTTTCTGACGATTTTGGAATCGTAATTACTTGTCGTGCGCACACAAATCATATACGAGGGTTCACGAACTTGAGGATAAAAATATGCACAACGCACATATGTAAGATTATTTAAAATCCTTGTAACCCTTATCAGTCTATAACAGGACTTTCGGACGCAGGATATAATATCATCCTTTATCGTCCATAGAGAACCAAAGGGGTGAAAGACACGATATTTATCATAGAAAACATTCCGATTCGTTCCTTATGTATGTTATACTTTTTAAAGTAATAATGAAATCTATAGTATAGGTTATGGCGCATGAGCAAATTGAAGTTCGAGTTGGAACCCATCGATCAAAAGCCACGTAGGTACAGAGGAGGCAGCAAATACGACCCCATCATAGACGCGTTTCTTGAAGGTAACGAGAACCTAGTCGAGGTAAGCGTGGAAGGCAAAACTGCTAACTATCTAAGGGCCCAGCTGATGAAGAGAATCGAGCTACGAAATATGAAAGATAAAGTTAAAGCCTCCGTAGTAAAAGACACTGCCTACATGGAGAAGGTACAATAAACAGCATCAACCATACAAATCCTTACAGATTTTTTTCTTATAATATTTCTAGAATTAATCTCAACATCGTATAATGTTTGAAGGTTAACTTCGTTTCTCGTCACATAATTTGATCTATGGAAACATGATGGTTTCTGGAAGGTTGTGTAAAGTAGTTTATTATCCGATATTACGAGTTCATAATGCTCTTAATTTCATAAATATCTGAGAATAACGTCATGCCCCTGATAGAGGATAGAAGAGGGGTCTCCACGTTCATAGCTGTGATGCTGCTCATGGTGCTAGCCGTCTCAGCAGGAGCTGTGATCTACTCATACACCATGGGATACCTCGGAGGCCTCGGAGGGGGAGCTGGTCAGTCATTCGGGCGGATGTCCCTCGACTCGGCGGTCTACACGGACGAGGGCCTCACGGTGTACGTACGGAATCTTGGAGGGGGGACCATGGTCCTCGACAGGGCCTACGTCGACTCGATGCCGGTGGAAGGGGCGGGCTACAGCTTCGAGGTGAACGACCCAGGGACAGATGACGACGCCCTCACCGACGGTGAGACCGGGAAGGTCACTATCAACATTCCCGGGGGCTTCGAAGCCGGGAGGAACTACGAGTTCAAACTCGTTGATACTGGGAACACCCAGCTCATGTTCACCCTGAGGGCTTCCATAGCAGTGAACGGGACGGGACAAGACTGGCTCGGCGGCTG
>DAOVCM010000220.1 GCA_030670015.1 Candidatus Bathyarchaeota archaeon | reverse complement strand
ATAAATAGAAAGCTTGCGACAGCCCCTACGGCGGAGACGACCATGAGGACTGTGAAGGGCTGCCTCAGACCGTAGGTTACAGCTAGGTATCCGGCGAGGGATGTCCCCAGCGTGGAGCCGCCGTACGCCGCGAGCTGGAAGAGACCCATCGCGAGGCCGATCCGGGAGGGGATCGCCTCGGTCATCGCGACCATGATCCCCACGAAGGTGCTTCCGCTACCGAGCCCGATGAGGGCGGTGCCCAAGAGCATGCCGGCGAAGTGGTTCGCCGATGCGATCACCATCCCACCGATGGCGGAGACGATGCCACCAACGACTATGACGGGCTTCCTCCCGACACGGTCCGAGAGGGTGCCCATCCCTAGGTTAGTGATGGCCTTCGTGATGCCGAAGACCGACGTCACCATGCCTATCTGAGTGAAGGAGGTTATCATCAGGATCTCCTTCGCGAACAACGAGGAGAGCCCCCTCTGAATGCCCCAAACGACTCCAGCCAGAGACTCAACGAAGAGAAGGCCAAGCGCGATGAGGTACATCTTATCCTTTTTCATGCGTAGCTTCAGCTCTCGGATGAGCGCACGCGCACGCTCGTCGCCCCGCACTCATCTTCTTTCACTCTTTCTCCTTTTCTTCCTTAATCGTTTCTTAGCACCTTTCTTCGACATCTTCGCGCGCACTCGGGGTAAGGGCTTAGGGTTCACAGAATCCCTTTTCTAGTATGTGACCCCATGGCGCGCGCCAGCTAGTAACTTAATTCGGATTTCTCAGTATACAGTAGTTAATTTGTGTGTTAAATAAGCTTAATTCTATCCGAGCACCAGGTGCACGCCATATTCATTTTACCGGCTTATGAATTTACGAAAACGATAATTTGACAAGTTCATTCCATGTACTCCTGAATGGTTGGTAAATTATTTTTTCTTGTATACCTTGACTCTAGGGTATCCCCAATCACCGGGGGCCTGAGTCATTTTTTCAGTAACTTCGAAGGGTGAATTTAACCTCTTTGAGTAGGATGACAGATTTCTCGCGATTAGAGTTTTTGGTGAAAAGTGGGCAGTATTTCGATATCTCAATTCAAGGTTCGCCATTTCTTCGGGATACAGCTCACTGAATTTTTGATAGACTTTAAGTGCTGTGAACTCACGCGATGATATGTATAAGGGTAAATCCGAGCGGCGCTCAAGCCATACTATGAGCTCCGTTGTATCAGGACTCGACGTCCACAAAGAATACACCTATGCCACCATCCTGGACCCAGAAGGAGGGATTGTGGCAAGGGGAAGAATGCCCAACGAGGAGGTACCAACCTTCCTCAAACCCCACGGGGTGGAACGGGTGGCTATAGAGGCGACCATCGACATCGCACCCATCTACCGCAAGCTCGTTGAGCAGGGCTATGATGTCCTGGTCTCCCACCCGAAGAAGACCAGGTACATCGCTGAGACCCGCATCAAGACGGATAAGATCAACTTGAAGGCCTTGGCGGAGCTGCCCCGCTTTGGGCGTGGACGTTCGCGCGATTGAGGGAGCCTAGAGGCGGATCCATAGTGCCCCATTATATGTGGGCGGATAGGTGCATGCCGTATACCACGAAGGAGAGAGCAAGGAGGAAGAGGAAAGAGATATAAAACACATTCATATAGGCGCTTACCATCTTGGCGGGCTTATTGAGCCTCTCCTCATTTTCGATGCCTCTCCGCGGTCTACCCGTGATCTCCAATCCTCGTATCTGTCCAGCATACCTGTTCTCTTGGCTACCCTCTCTACCCACTCATACACGGGGAGCCCAGTGCTGACAACAAGGTCCAAGGGATCTGCCTTTCCCTGAAGCTCGGTTTCAAGCCACCGAGACATCTTAAGCTCAAGCTTGTCAACAATTTCAGGTTGCCTCTCAGCTAGATTATTAGTCTCGCCAGGGTCTTCATCGACCTTATAAAGCTCCCTTTCAGGAGTGTCCCAGAATGCCTTATGGGTAGTTCTAATCAACTTCCACTGTCTGGTTCTAATGGTTCGTTTAGCAGTCCACAGTCCCTGATTGGAGTATATCTCTGGATATCCCGATTCATCACCTTTGGTGATCTTGATCAAGTCTTTACCCTTCATATGCGAAGGGGCATCAAACCCGTAAAGATTCAGTACGGTGGGTGCTATACAGGTGGTTGACTGGATCAGGTCATCAACCCGTTTTCCTCCGGGTAGGACTTTAGGGTATCTCATAATCAGCGGTACGTGTATTGTCGTGTCGTAAACCTCAAAGTGGTCAAAATAGAAATTATGTTCACCCATACTCTCCCCGTGGTCAGAGGTCAATATCAGGAGAGTTTCGTCACTAACACCCAGATGGTCCAGCTCGTCCAGTACGAGTTGCAGCTGATCGTCAACATATCTGATCTCCCCGTCGTACTGAGCGATAACGTACTCGATGTCAGTGATGTTTTCCCCAACTGCATCGATTTGGTTCTTGGTAAAAGACCATATAGGATGAGACTTCAGATAGTCTAAGCTATGGTTCTCAGGATCACACTCATTCCCCTCGTAAAATAGTCTCCTGTACTCTTCTGGTGGCTTGTATAGTCCATGAGGGTCCCAGTAATGGAGAAAAAGGAAGAAATCCTCGCCCTTATGTTCCCTTATCCAGGGCAGGGCTAATCGGTTAATCTCATCCGCATTGACCTGCTGCAATTTACTTCTATTCCCTGCAGCAGGGTTCATGTTATATTGGAAACCTCTCGCGAACCACCGTCTCATCGTGTAAAGAGTACTCACTGCGGCTGTAGTCACCCCGTTCAGGGCGAGTATTTCCGGTAGAAAGGGTATATCCTCCGAG
>DAOVCM010000192.1 GCA_030670015.1 Candidatus Bathyarchaeota archaeon | reverse complement strand
GTACAATACTATTTAAGGGAAATAGGAGGTTGTTCATTATCAGTGAGACTATGTTGCCTTTTTATATAAATATGAGCGAAGATAACAGATGTAATTTGATGTATTTCAAACAATAGTATTCTATAAATCTGTTTACATATACTTGGTGGAAGACACATTGTTGACCTCGTCTATTGATGCCATCTCCTTCGAGTTTGTGAACAAACCAGTGAGGCTCGTGGCAACCCGTAAGATCTCACGGATTGAGACTGCTGGCCTCATCGTAGAGGAGGTTGAAGCGGGGGGGGATCTGTCAATCAACCTCTGGCTTGCATGGGAACTCATGGAGGCCGGGTTAGCTCGACTAGCTGACGATGGCATTAGCGGCGAGGAGTGGACGCAGATTCATTATAGGGAGCGCTTCCAACCTATCGGACAACTGTCTCCCTTACCAGATAGTTTCTACTCTAGGGTACATCTCACATTCAATCGTGAAAAAAAACGGGGAAGCAATAATTCTAGTCGCCTTTCTCAATTAAACAGAATGCAGGGAATGTTCAGGGACATAGTAGAGAGCAGAATAGTAAAGATCGTCAGACTGGCATCAGCTGAAGCGGTCTCTTCATCAAGGTCTCTCCAGCCCGAGGAGGCCGCTCTATACAGAGACCTTCAAGCTCTTATCTCATCATGGCGAAAGGCGTTAAGGAGGCTGGGTGAAGGCTAGATGGCTAGACTCATTCAGTCCGAGGAGGCCTTCACCCGATTTATCGAAGGGTTCAGGACCAAAGAGGACGAGGTAAAATACGAGAAGGCCCTGTCTGAGATGGCAGTCAAGGGTCGGAAATCAATCGTCGTTGACTTCAGGGATCTCTACGCTTTTGACGCTGAGCTCGCTCGATTTGTGCTCTCAAATCCAGAGGACTACTTACCCTACTTTGACATTGCAGCCTTCTCAAAACTGCGGATGAGAGATCCCGAGTACGCCGACCAGATAAGGCGTACACACGTAAGGCTTAGATCCCTCCCAACTGAAACTCTCCTACGCAAGATAGGGGCTGAGCACATTGGTAGGCTCGTGATGGTCAGCGGCATAATTGTTAGAGCTACAGCCGTACAACCGTTCATAACGAAAGCAGCGTTCAGATGCAGTTCATGTAGTGAAACAATCCTACTTGACCAGACAGATCAGTTCCTTAGAACACCGAAGAAATGCGATTCATGCGACAGTCGCCGAGGCTTCGAGCTCATCCCGAAGGAATCAGTCTTCATCAACTCCCAGAGGGTAACAATACAAGAGAGACCGGAGGAACTCCCACCGGGGCATTTACCACGGCAGGTGAACGTCGAGATCAAGGACGACATCGTCGATGTCGCAAGGCCAGGGGACCGAGTTAACATCACAGGCTCCATCGGTCTTCTCAGAAAGCAGGGAAGAGGTGGCACCCTTAGGGTCTTCGACTTTGCCCTTGAGGCGAACAACATCGATGTGAGCGGACGAGAGATGGAGCTTCTTGAAATCACACCCGAGGACGAACAACAGTTCAGGGAGCTAGCATCCGACCCTTGGATCCATCGCCGACTTCTCCAATCCGTTGCCCCTTCTATCTACGGCTTGGACGTAATCAAGGAGGCCATCATGTATTTGCTCTTCAGCGGAGTCTCAAAGGAACTGCCCGACCTACGCATCAGGGGAGACATTAACGTCCTCCTTGTCGGCGACCCGGGCACAGGGAAGAGTCAGCTTCTCCATTACGCTTCAAGAACCGCTCCAAGAGGTTTGCTGACCACTGGGAGGGGCTCCACCGCCGCCGGGCTAACCGCCGCAGTTGTGAAGGAGGGGGGAACAGGCAACTTCATTTTAGAAGCGGGCGCACTGGTCCTCGGGGACAAAGGGGTGTGCTGCATCGATGAGATGGACAAGATGAGAGACGAAGACCGGAATGCCATCCACCCTGCTATGGAGCAGCAGGTCGTCTCCATAGCCAAAGGAGGAATCGTTGCTACATTGAACGCTAGGACCAGCATCCTCGCCGCGGCGAACCCGACTCTAGGCCGCTACAATCCGTACCAGACCATCGCTCAGAACATGAACCTCCCCATTACAATATTGAGCCGTTTTGACCTCATCTTCGTCCTACGAGATATCCCGGATCCTGAGCGTGACGCACGGATGGCAGAGCATATACTCGGTCTCCATAGGGCTGCGGGTACACCGATCTCTGCACCGCTAGATATCGAGTTAATGCGAAAATACATCAGCTACTCGAAAAGGATAAAACCCGTGATGACGGAGGAAGTCATCACAAGCTTCAGAGACTTTTTCGTGAAGATGAGGACAGCGTCAGCAGAGGGCGGAGAGGCATCGGCAATAAGCATCACAGCCAGACAGCTCGAGTCGTTGGTTAGGCTGGCGGAAGCAAGGGCCCGAGTTCACCTAAGGGAAGAGGTAAACGTGGAAGACGCTGAAGCCGTCATCGCTCTGATGCAGAGGAGCCTAGAGCAGGTTGGCATCGACGTGACTACGGGAGAGATCGACATCGACATCCTGTATACTGGGAAACCAAGGAGCCTTCAGATGCAGCTGCAGAAGGTGCTAGGGATCATCTCTGAGATGGAGCGGATTTCTGGCGTAGTAAGGGATGAGGACCTATTTGGAACTCTCATGGAGGACTACGGCATCAGCAGGGCGGAGGCTGCAAGACTTATAGGCGTCCTGATGAGGGACGGAACAATATACTCGCCGAGACCAGGCCACTACAAGAGAACCTCCTAGAAGGTTACCCTTCCTCTAATTTCTTAGTCTATTAATCCTACGTGTGAGGTTGACTGGAAGACCCTACATACCATTTCTTCGCACTTATCAAAATGAAATAACTTGAACGTCAAGATAGAGAAATACCAGATAACAAATCTTCAAAAAAATTAGGCCAAATCCTCTTTCCTTATCTCCCACCTGCTCTCTCTACCATCCCGTATCCACACACCGCCGAGAGATCTGACACCATCATTTATGGGCCCCCAGAGGTCACCCAGAAACTTCTTTGGGCTTATCGTGACGACTTCCTCTCCCTCGTCTACATCGACCAAAGTTAGGTCAACACCCGCCACGGCTAACCTCTCCCCGATACCTGTAGGAGGCCAAGTTACTGGTGTCTCCGTCTGAGGCACGTTAAGAGGTTGTGGCATTTTACCAACAGATAA
>DAOVCM010000150.1 GCA_030670015.1 Candidatus Bathyarchaeota archaeon | reverse complement strand
TCCCAATCTTTGCACAGGTGATTTCACCGGGACTAGAACCTTGGCAGACATGGGACCCCGACCTAACCAGCTCCGGGGTCGCGATCACTGAGACCTTCGAGGGCTATCTCTACGACCCTGATGTCATCCACGGAGAGACCTTAACCGTCGCGACTCCCTCAGATCCGCCTGAACTGCACCAGTGGAATGCTGGTGCGACGGCCAGCTACGACTTCCTAGGCTGTTTTAACGACGCTCTTACACGTACCGACCCCATTACAGGCGGGGTTGTACCCTGGATCGCTGAGAGCTGGGACGTTTCAGAGGATAAGTTGAGTTACGTAGTCCATCTGACCGAGGGAGTGAAGTTCCACGACGGGATCGAGCTCACGGCCGAGGATGTCAAGTGGTGCTTTGACTTCATCATGGCGAACAACTTCACTAGGATGTCCGACGTTTGGCAGAGACTGAGCCGCGAGAAGCCAACGGAGATAATCGACGATTACACCCTGAGGTTCCACCTCGCAGAGCCGTATGTTCCCTTCCCACGTGAGACTCTGAGTACGCCGTATATCTATCCAAAACACATCTGGGAGCCGATATCGCAAAGGCCTGACTTTGACTGGTTGACATACGTCCCCAGCGCCGACGAATACATCGGCTGTGGACCGTTCAAATATGTGGATTATGTACCTAATGCATGGTACAAGTTCGAGGCTTTCGAAGACTACTGGCACGGTAGGCCTTACCTGGACTACATACTTAGGCCGATAATCACGAGCGGCGACGCGGAGCTACTATCCGTGAAGAGGGGCGAGGTTGACATATTCACCGGCTTCCTTGCCTCCGAGGCGATTCCCGGTCTTCTCAGGGAGGAGGGCATCGGCCTATACCTCTACAACAACCCCTACATGTACCACTGGGGAATGAACAACTACAAGTGGCCTTTCACTGTGAAGGAGTTCAGGTTCGCCCTCGCCCATGCTATCGACAAGCAGGACATCGTCGACACCCTGCTGCTCGGGTATGGCCTACCAGGTACATGCGGTGTTGAAGCACCATTCTATAACTTCTGGTACAATCCCAACGTGCCTGAGACCTACACTTTCGACTTAGAAAAGGCAGCTCAGATACTCGACGACCTAGGATGGATAGACACGGATGGCGACGGGATCCGTGAAGGCACCGGAGATCACGCCGGTGAACCACTAGAATTCGACATCGGACCCCCCATCTACGACCCTGTACGCTGCCGAGCTGCCGAGTTGCTGAGCGAGTGGTTCCTGCAGATAGGAGTGAAGGCAACGGTCCAGTACATGGAGTGGAAGACACTCTGGGGCAAGATCACGCAGCCGTTGGACTCGCCCACTAAGATCGACACCTGGCTCCTCGGGTCCTCGCAATCCCCAGAGCCATCATGGATGCACAGGCGTCTACACTCGGACAACGTCCCAAACCCTAACTACTATGGCTTCGTGAATGCTGAATACGACGAGCTGGCGATGCTCCAAGGCTCTCAGTTCGACAGCGGAGAGCGCCAGGAAACCATCTGGAGGATGCAGGAGATCCTCGCTGAGGAGTGTCCCCTTGTTGTACTGTACTTCCGGCAGAGCCCCAGCGTCTACAGAAACGACAAGCTGACCGGATATGTAGAGCACTACGGATCGGGCATGGACCACTTCTGGAACTACATAAACCTCCGACCAATAGTTGAAATGAAATCGATGAGCGTCTCGGTAGTGCATACGCCGCCACCCGAATGCGAGATCGGTGACGAATTTACTCTCGGAATCACATACACCGGCCCCGAGGGACCGGTCACAACTGCAAGCGTATCGGCCATGCTGACTAGGGACCCGACACCATACGTGCTGGAACACGTTGGATCCGGAAGCTACGAGTGTGACTTCGATACATCGGACTGGCTGGAAGGAGATTACACCATCAGGGTTGAGGCCAAGGCAACGGGCTTCATCGCCGAGTTGACCACCTTCGCGATAGAAGCCATGGAACCCGTGGTGGTGGAGCCCGAGCCGCCCGAGGCACCCTCATTCTGGGAGTCCTACGGTGCTACGGTGACCGGTGTCGTCGTGGTTTTAGCGGTCATAGCCGTCGCTGGAGTTTATATGTACGGAAAAAAATCCTAGGAAAACCCCCCTTTTTTTATAAAAATAACCCGAGATAGTAAATAATAAATTTAAAGTTATATCTTCCTTGAGCGACAGGTAGAGTACAAAGAAAGGTATGAACGCCGTGGCATATATAATTAAACGCACCGGGTCGAGATTAATCACATTCGCAGTTGTAATCTCCCTTATATTCTTTTTGGCAAGGAGCGCCGGAACAGATCCGTTCGAACGCTACCTTTCAGAAGACCCTAGGATCCCGCTGGAGCAGATACAGCGGCTTAGACACAGATTTGGTTTGGACAAGCCTTTGTACATGCAGTATTTCGATTTTCTCAGGAACACCTTTAACGGAGAGTTCGGATACTCCTTATACTATCACAGGCCAGTTTTCGATGTCGTCATGGAGAGGATGCCCTACACGCTATTCCTATTGAGCATATCCATAATTATATCAACAATCGTGTCCTTCACAGTCGGAGTATACTTCGCCTATAAACGCGGCACGAGAGTGGACCTCTGGGGCACAAACATCTGCATGTTCATCCGTTCCACCCCCCACTTCTGGCTCGGCATGATCCTTCTATTAGTCTTCGCATATTACATTCCCATTTTTCCTCTGTTTGGCGCCTTAACGCCGGGCGTAAGGCATGAAAACACTTTCGAATTCCTCAAGGATCTCACGTTCCACTCCATTCTTCCGCTGACGACGCTGTTAGCCAGGCAGATAGGGATGTACGTATTGTATATGCGCAACTCGACGATAGAGGTCCTCGGCGAGGACTACATGGTCACAGCCAAGGCGAAGGGAGTGTCAAAAAGGTCTATTATGTTCAAACATGCGGCTCGGAACGCGATGCTCCCGATGGTGACCGTGACCGCTATGCGCTTCGGGTTCATGGTTAACGGAGCCATACTGACCGAAACGGTGTTCTCATTTCCCGGGACAGGACGATTGATCTACCTGGCCATAATGAACGACGACTTCTTCCTCCTCCAGGGATCTTTCTTCATAATCGCGATAACGGTCCTGCTCGCTAACCTGATAGCGGACTTGATCTGCGCCTGGTTGGACCCAAGAATAAAAATTTGAGGTGTAGGATAGCTTGACAAAGCGGAAAGCTAGGAGCTCGCGCATCAAGATGCATTATAATCAATTCATCAAGGGCGCTAGAACATTCGCATCCATATACAGGAGAAGCAAATCAGGCCTGTTAGGCCTTGCGATCCTGCTTTCCTTCGTATTCACAGCGATATTTGCGCCTTTCCTAGCCCCATACGACCCATACAAGAGAGTGGACCGACCCCTCATAGCACCTTCCCAGAAATACATCCTGGGGACCAACGACATCGGCCAGGACATCTTCTCCGAGCTGATCTACGGGACACGGGTCTCCCTCACGATCGGCTTCCTCGCAGCCCTGTTCACGGTGGTCATCGGAACCCTCATAGGAGTCGTCTCCGGCTTCCTCGGCGGAACCGTAGATGAGATACTGATGCGCTTCACCGACGTGATCATGATCCTCCCGAGCATCCCCCTGCTGATCCTGTTGATGGCGCTTTTCGGTAGACAGAGCTTCATGATCATGATCCTATCAATCTCGATCCTGGGATGGACAGGAACCGCAAGGCTCGTCAGATCATCCACGCTCTCAATAAAGGAGAGAATATACGTAGAAGCCGC
>DAOVCM010000014.1 GCA_030670015.1 Candidatus Bathyarchaeota archaeon | reverse complement strand
ATTATCGAGCTTGACACCGACATACTTTCAATAAGGAGAGATATCCATGAAGAACTCCAACGGTTCTCAGGCTAAAACCTTGTCACCAGGTGCGTCTCCCTGAGACATTGGATTTAATGCATTTTTTTACGATGAGTATAGGCTTCGTGCGTGCCTCTATGACATGTCTGCTAGTGCTGCCTAGAAAACCAACTATTCCACCCATCCCCCGACTTCCCATGACGATCAAATCCGCATCTTCCTCTTGTGCGATCTTTACGATGACGTCAGAAGCGCGCCCCTCCTCCAATCGAGTCTCAACCTTCATGTCAGGTTTCTTGTTTTTAACTATATTAACGGCCTCACTCAATATCCTTTGATGAGAGTCTCTCAGACTATCCATTAACTCGGATATACAGGGCATCGAATTCACTGGAAAATGCTAATAGTACGCACAGGAAACATTTTAAAGGCATTCAAGACGGGGAGAAGCTGAACCAAACCTGCACAGATGGGGCAGCGGGGTTCTAATCTGCCATCTCTCGAATACATGCTCAGAGCAAATCTTTAAGTTTATAGACTCTGATTGGAATGGATGGTTCATACGTTTTCTGGGTTGAATACATATGTGTTTGATAAAGGTTTACATGGAAAAAGGGGACGGTAAAGAACTAATCGCAGAAGATATTGCCTTCGTAATTAAGGATGGAGATAAAATTATACTTCGTAGTTTGGAGTTCAAGGATATATCCGCACTAGAAGGTGTCGACATCTCCCTTATAGATACGCTTAACTCCACTATGTTGATTAAATCCAAAACTTTAGGGGCATCACAATGAAGATAATGGTATGTGGGAAAGGCGGCACAGGTAAATCCTCTCTCACAGTTCTCGTAGCAAGAGCCCTATCCAAGGATCACAAGGTTTACGTGATTGATTCTGACGAATCCAATACGTTACTGCCCAATATACTCGATGCGGAACCCCCGAAAGCAATAGTTGAGTACTTAGGTGGAAAGGGAACCATATTCGAGAAGGGAGAGGTCAACATAACTAAGGCCCTAGCAAAGGCGGGGGAGGGTATAAGGCTAGATGAGCTACCCAGCGAATACTCATCGTCGTCTCCAGAGGGAATCAGGTTGCTGACGATAGGAAAAGTGAGAGAGTTTGGTGAGGGATGCGCATGTCCCTTCAACTTCCTACTCAGAACACTGCTTAAAAACCTGAATCTGATAAACGGCGAGGTGGTGCTCGTGGATACGGATGCCGGCATAGAGCACCTGGGTAGAGGAGTCGAGGAAGGCTGTGACGCTGTTCTTGCGGTTGCTGACCCTACGGCTGAATCACTGGAATTGGCTAAAATTCTTGAAGAACATGTGGTGAAGATGGGGAAAAGCTTCTGGCTTGTTGTAAATAAAGTTACGCCAGACATAGGAGACATAATAAACAGAAAGGCAAAGGAAATGGGCCTGGAAGTTTTAGGAACCCTAAGATTCGATGAAAAAATGTTCAAATCCTGTTTAGAAGGAGTAAGATTAGAGGCAGAAGAAGGCTATAAAGACGTTGAAACCATATTAAAAAGAGCTAGTTTAATGTAAACTGAAGTTTTCTGGATCTTGTGACTATGACCGAGGGGGTTCAGAGATCTGTGTCTTTCTGGAGGCGGCAGAGGAAGAGTTGGAGTTCGCCCAGGAGCGGAACAAGTCTATTCCACCAGAGATGAAGAAGGAGAGCCTCCGCAGAGATGGGCGCCCTGGATGGGAGAACCTGATAGACGGACTCTTTAACGAGAGGATCCTAGACGCATACGACGAAAGAAAAGTTGGTGGAGGCTCAACCGACGTCTCAGATGTAAGCTGGGTCGCCCCCACAATAGAGTTCAACACTGCCACCTGGATCTTGGGCACCCCCGGTCATAGTTGGCAGATGGTCGCCCAAAACGGGGTGAGCATCGGCCACAAGAGTCTCATCTTCGCCTCCAAGGTCTACGCAGCCTGTGGCCTCGACTTATTGATCAACCCTGACCTGCTGAAGAAGGTACAGAATGAATGGACGGAGCGCCTCGCAGAACGTACATACGAATCACCTCTGCCAGCGGACCTGAAGCCTCCGCTACACCAGATGGAGGCGTAGTACCCCCCTTTTTACACGCGACTATTTTTAACGCCGTTAAATTTATATTTCCCTTCAAACTTTATAAATAATGAAAGGAATGAATAAAAAATCCTTTGAAAACCAGCAAAAGGAACAGCAGAGGCGTATAAAAGACGCTATGCTGAAAGTAAAACATAAAATTGCCGTTATAAGCGGTAAAGGGGGCGTCGGTAAAAGCACAGTAACAGTGAACCTTGCAGCCGCGTTCGTCACGCATGAGCTTCACGGGAAAATAGGCATTTTAGACGCCGATATAACTGGCCCTTGTGTACCTAAAATTCTCGGTTTGAAAGGCGAACATCTCCAAGGCGGTCCTGCGGGGATAGCTCCTGCCGTGTCCCCCTATGGAATAAAGGCGACGTCAATGGCGTTCTTCCTCCCCAGCGACGAATCTCCCGTCATATGGCGTGGGCCATTGAAGATGAAGGCGATACAACAGTTCCTTTCAGATATAATTTGGGGTGATCTTGAATTCCTGTTCATAGATCTCCCTCCGGGGACAGGAGACGAACCATTGAGCATAATGCAGCTATTACCCGAGATGGACGGCGTCGTGATAGTCACAATACCCTCCGAGGTATCCCAGGAGGTTGTCAAGAAGGCCGTATCGTTCTCTAGGAAGCTGAATGTACCCATCATTGGAATCGTGGAGAACATGAGCGGATTTGTCTGCCCTGAATGTGGTGCTGAATACGATATCTTCGGATCGGGGGGAGGACAGAAGATAGCGGACGACCTGGGCGTACCATTCCTGGGCAAGATCCCTATAGACCCCCAAGTTTGCGAGGACTCGGATAGAGGAACACCTTTTGTGCTAGAACACCCGGACTCGAAATCAACAAAGGCATTCATGGAGATCGTTGAAAAAATTGAAGGTTTCCTGAAAAACGAGACTCGAAGAAATGAAGTTGATGACTCATCCAATAAGGATAAGAGCCTTCACCTCAATGAGGAGGAAAAGTGAAACCCTACTGCGTAACCGTGGTAAAATACGTATTACCTGCCATGAGAGTTTTGATAACGAAGGAACTCGTTGAAAAATACGGACTCAGAAAGATAGACGTAGCTAAAAGGATGTCCCTAACACCGGCAGCCGTAACTCAATACTCAAAAGGGATCAGAGGATCCAGTTGTGTCGAAGAAATTTCTGGGTCTAAGGAAATTATGAAGAAGATATCTGAAATATCGAGGGCCGTAGCTGATGATGAAGCTAACTTTGAGTCTATAATGGATAATATGTGTGAAGTATGTAGATTAATTAGAAGTGAGAAATTAATCTGTAAATTACATGCGAATGAATTCTCTGAGTCAATATTAGACGATTGTAAGATTTGTTTATAAAATGAGGCGTGATGCGTTAATAATGAAGATCAAGTCACGAGGGTAATGCAATGATGAAACAGTTCCAAGCCAACATTTGGTTTGCGGAGAAATGGCGCTCATACCCTCGGATTAAGTACTATGAGGCTGAGAGAAAAAAGGAGGTCACCGCCATGGTTAAAAAAGAGTTTCCAAACTACAAGGAGCTTCTAATTATGGAGGCACTATTCCATCCACACGAAGCACGGAATCCTGAGAAAGATGGATGAGGAGTTAATTATGTTGTGGAATATAGTTTTGAAGAACTTTTGGATGACCGTAAAAATAATCGTCATGGTTACGACGTTAATGATCCTGATCGAGTATTTGGAGGTCAAGTATAAGGATAAAATTCGTGAGGTGATCACAGGTAAACCTCTAAACCAGTACGTGATGGCGTCCCTCCTCGGTGCAATACCGGGGTGCATGGACGCATTCCTTGTGGTATCCCTCTACATCCATGGCATGGTGGGTTTCGGCGCCTTGACGTCAGTGATGCTGTCTACTGCCGGTGACGAAGCGTTCATCATGTTGGCGATGGCCCCGGAAGCAGCATTGAAAATCTTCGCAATCACAATCATACTCGGAATCATAGGGGGTTTCCTAGCAGATAAAGCCATCAAACGCCTCAAAATAAAAACGTGCGAGCATTGCATAATAGAGATACACGAAGAACAAACCGGCACACATTTCCTGAAAGAGCATGTCTATGGCCACATCTTAAAGAAACACATACCCAGGCTGTTTCTCTGGATCTTCGTCCCTCTGACCGTGGTTGAGTTCCTCATACAGCACTTCGACTTCGCCGCTGTCATTTCAGGTATGCCAGTATCTGCGCTGATCGTCTTTGCCGCGTTGGTCGGCATCATCCCTGAATCAGGGCCTCACATGATATTCCTCATATTGTACTCGAAGGGTTTGATACCTTTCTCCGTCTTACTCGTCAGCACCCTGTCGCAGGACGGTCACGGACTGCTGCCGCTGCTTTCACATACAGTTAAGGATACGCTATATGTCCAAGTATTCACCACAGGATTTTCACTGGCTATAGGAATAATATTATTGGTAATAGGCGTCTAAGAAAATAGAAGAGCACTATGATTCAAGAAAGGATTTCATGGATGCACTCAGAATCACAAACGAGGTTCCTCTTGGGCGGCTGCCTTTCTTGAATGACCTGCTTAAGATGTATAAAGAGGATCTACTCCGAGCAATCCTAGAATTCGGTAGAAAAAATGGCGAAGCAGACACTAAGGACCTTATAGCCGATGTGGGCGGTGAGCCGCGTCTCTTTGAGCAGGCAACCTTGGATTTGGAGAAAGAAAACTTGATCACCAAGAAAGGAGAATATATAGTTTTAACTCCAGCTGGTAGAGAGGCTGCCGAAAAAATCTACGCTAAGCATAGGTTTATCGAAAAATACTTCAGCGAAGTTTTTAACGAACCCGATGTACACATCCTTGCCCATGCCCTTGAACATTGCGTCTCAGACAGCCTTCTAGCAAAGATGCAGGGCGAGCTGGCTTTGATGAGTGAAACCCTAAACCTGTCAGATCTAAAGACCGGCGAGCAAGCCACGATCTTGGCAATAGCAGTATCCGATAAGAAGCTCTTCTCAAGACTATTAGGCATAGGGCTCTCACCCCGGTCAAAGGTTAAGCTATTTGAGAAGCTGCCAGGCCAACTGGTGGTCGAGGTTGAAGGGAGAAAAATAGCGTTAGACACGTTCATAGCCAATAAGGTTTTAGTATCCAAAGAAGATCGCAAGAAGGCTGGCTAAATAGTGGAAAGCATCAAAGTTTTACTCGTGGGCCAGCCAAACTCTGGAAAATCAAGTCTACTAAACGCTTTGGCAGGAGCGAAGGCGATCGTATCAAACTATCCTGGAACTACGGTTGAAGTCACCAAAGCCCATACTTTACTTGAAAGAATTGAAGTCGAGATCATCGACACCCCTGGAATATACAGCCTATCGGATGCCACGCTTGAGGAAAAGGTGACGAAAGAGCACATACTGGAGAGAGACTACGACCTTGTTGTAAACCTAGTAGATGCGACAAGCCTTGAAAGAGGATTTTACCTAACGCTTCAGCTCAGGGAGACAGGGATTCCACTGGTAGTCGCCCTAAACTTCGTAGAAGATGCACGTAGGAAAGGCGTGGTAACAAATATTAACAAACTTTCGGATGCTCTTGGAGCCCCAGTAATCACTATCAACCCCCTCACGGGTCATGGGTTGAAGGCTTTATCCTTAATTATTTCTGAGACAGATAAACTTCAAACTGAAATCAAACCATTGATCATCCAATACGATGACCATATAGAGGAAGCACTCAAGGAAATCTACTCGAATTTACCTGCATCAATGAAGGTGTACCGAAGGTTTGCCGCCTTAAGAGCCTTGGAGGGAGACGAGGAGTTTAACAGCCTTCTCACCGACTCGATAGATAAATTACTCCCTGAGGAGGTAAAACAATACCATCCCGATCTTTCAGGAGACATAATGCTTACACGATACGGCTGTGCTTCCTCATTCTGCAAACAGTGCGTCAAATTAACCTCAATTAGAGAGTTAAAAGAGCCTTTATCAGAGAGACTGGATCGGGTTCTGATGAACCAACATTATGGGTGGATTCTATGTCTTTCAACCATTATAGCTATCTTCTACATCATGCTCGTGTTAGGAGGCTTTCTACAGGATAAATCTGTAGAGGCAGCCGAAGCGATGGTTGCCTGGATAATAAAAAACTGGAGTTTAACAGGCGTGGCCGCAGATGTTCTAGGAAACGCACTAAGCGGAGCTGCTTCAGGCGTAGGCATAGCGTTAGCGTACGTCCTCATATTCTACATCTTCCTAAGTCTTCTAGAAGATACTGGTCTTTTATCTAGGATCGTATTAAGTTTCTCAAGATTCCTAGCGAAGCTGGACTTGCCAGGAAACGCCGTCGTCCCCATGATGCTAAACTTTGGCTGCACCGTTCCAGCGATCAGTGCAACAAGGATACTAAGAACTAGAGCTGAAAGGCTACGCGCAACGGCAACGTTCGTAGGTATTCCTTGCTCCTCAAGGACAGCGATAATCATGGGGCTCGTAGCCTCATACGCAGGTGTAAACTATGCTATTGCTACATATGTCATCGCTATCGTTTCTGGTCTCTTTTTCTCAAAGATTTCAGGCTTGTTCGTGAAAGTAGAGCCTTCTCCTTTCCTTCTTGAGCTTCCACCCTATAGAAGGCCGTTACTTCACAACGTAGCTGTTAAGAGTTGGATAAGGATGCAAGACTTCGTTAAAGTAGTTATTCCCCTTTTAATATTCGGTGGCGTGGTTTATAGCCTCATGGAGTATGTTGGTTTGGTGGATTTCCTTATACAACCCTTAACCCCTCTGGGTTTATGGCTCAGGCTTCCACCGGAAGCAGTATTACCTCTCATATATGGTTATCTGCAGAAGGATTTAACCATAAGCATGCTTTTCACCGTGTTAGGTACAACAGATATAAGTTCTTATCTCTCTTCTACTCAGATTTTTATTTTCGGTTTACAGGCATCAATTCAATTTCCATGTATAATTGCGTCGTCTATGGTTTGGAAGGAGTTTGGGTGGAAGGTTGCAGTTTATTTAACTTTCTCAGGCTTTTTGTATGGTATTCTGGTAACGGGTTTAATTTCTAATTTTATAGCCGTTCTAGGTTTTTAATTTTGGTGACCGTCAGGCACATGAACAAGCACATGAAATATTATGCGCCTACAAAGTTCTGATCGATGTGAGTTAATTCATCAATAAATCTAACCAAGCGCGTGATTAGCCACTTACGATGAGGGGTCAAGCTAAGCAAGAACACCATAAGGATTAGAGCTCACACACAGAGTCTACACCCCGTGCAACGGTTATAGTCGATCTTTATTCTAACATGCATATCCAGCAATCCATCTTAGTTCAATAGATGAAACTATACCTAGGAGGCCGTTAAGGAAATGAAGTAAAACTTGAAAAGTGGATTGAACCATGTTTAATCTAACTTTTCCAGCCTCTGCTTTATATCCTTTAATTTCTTCTTGAGGTCTTCTAGCTGATTTGTGAGGTTCTGCTTCTCTTGTGCTGGTGAGATGGACTCTGGTAACGGCATATTGAGGTTATAAGAGCCAGCAGCTATTCTTTTTATTGCTCCACCCCTTCCACCACGTTGAATTCTTCTCTTTCCACCTATACCAAGACCGGTGCTCCATCTGCCAAGAGAGTAACCTTGCCCCTCCTGAGAGGGATACTGTTGATTGGGTTGCATATAACCCAGAGAGGCTCCTTCATTTTTACCTGTCTTCGTCACATGTTTAGGTGTGAATCTTGGACAAGCAGCGCTATCTGGATCTACGGAAATTTGGTTTAAAGTGCAGAATCCATCTTTATAGTGGATGCAATTTTTATGTATATAGCTTTGGTCGATTTTATACAAAACTTACCAACATTATGTTCATACGCACATAATATAAACCTTATCGTCTACGCACAAGGAACCAAGCCATTGTAAAAATATAATGAACTAAAATTAACGCATATATGTCAATAAAGATTCATCATATAGCCTTCTGTATGACTAGGATTGAAAAGGTAAGCATGATTAAGGTAAAGGGAAAGATGTACCAAATGCCTAATGCATCGATGATTTTTGCTGAAACGAGTGGAGAAAATGCACTCATCAAGCTCGTGGAAAAGAAATATAGCGTATAGCCTAAACCTCTCCGGTTTTTTGATGTAAAACTAGCTACAAGAGACATTACTGGCGCAGTTGAACCAGAGTTAAATATACGGTATAAGATGTAGAAAAAAGCTAATGCTCCTATTGAGGGGGATATTGAGAAAGCGAGAAGGGATATTATTCCTCCGATCCAAGTTATGGTTATCCATCGTTTTTCCCCTATTTTATCACTTAATATACCGCCTAAAGAGACACCTATGATACCCACACCGCTACCAACACCATAGAATATGCTTGAAAGAGAAGTTGATAATCCCTTCTCAGCGGTCAGATACGTGGTCATGAATGTGGAAACGCCTTGAAGACCTATAGATCTGAAGCCAAGCGCGATAAGGATCAATACGAAGCCTAGGGAAATGAAGGAAGGTAGTTTACCGAGTTGACTTTTTTCTGATTCATTTTTCTTATCTCCCTCTGTATTTAATGAAGTCATCTTAATAGCGGCTATGGGAATAATGGATAAAAATAGAGGTACGGCTAGAACGAGATATGCTAACCTCCAAGCGAAGTGATACATTAAGAGTCCCAGAAAGATGGGGCCTGAAGCGATCCCGATCATTACAATTGAGACGTGGAAACCAACGGTTTTTCCACGGTCTTGTTCACAGTTATCACATGATTCGCTGACTATGCTTAGTGCTGGGGGGCAAAATAACCTACTCGCGAATATCATGAGGGATAAATCAACAATCAGCATAAAGTAACTATTCACCCTACTCACTAGGATTGAAGAAATACCCATTATAATTAGGCTTGAAACCATGATTGGTTTATACCCTAATTTACTGATAAGAACCCCACTGATAACACTGGAAACCGTGCTCGCGAGAAGGATGATGGTCGTTATCAATCCAGCCTGCATTGTTGTTAAACCAAATTCATCGATGAAGACAGGTATTAATGCTAAATTCATCATATCAAAGACATGTGTGAACATGTGGCTTAGACTAATCACATTAAAACGCCTATTTCTCGTGAGTGTAGCATAGAAAGATAAATTACTTAACGTGGGCCCTCACCGCGTGCGTCAACATGGTATCGCCTATCCTGCCTACTAAAGAACAACAGAGATAGGCCTTTAAACACGTTTATTACCTACTTTTCCCTTTATCCCACCGGTGGTTTTAATGCGTATGCGCCTAAAAATAACTAAAAAAACACCGAGCGGAACCTATGCAATCGAGAGCCTATCCATAAAACAACTTAGAGAACTGAACCAATTGAAGAAAAAAAGAAGATGGGAGCTCAGCAAAAACGGCATGAATATCTATCTAGAAGCAGAGTAGCCCCGCGCCGAAGGAGCGGGGCACCCAGAGAGCCCGAAGGGCGACCGTTCACCACCCACCATCTGCATATATTTTTTGAAAAGCGAAGAGGCGCCACACGGACCACGGAGCGAAGCGGAGTGGTGGCGCCGATGAGCAGACCCCAGCTATTATTCCTCCATCTTCTCTCTCAACATGAGCAGTAACTTGTCAGGGTCCTTCTTATAGAAGACATCAAAGACTTCGAGGTTCTTCATGTAGCTCAGCACCGACTCGTACTTGTCCTCAAGGCTCTGAAGGTCCTCAACGGACACCTTCTCCGCCTCAATCCGGACAAGCTCAATCTGCAGATTGTCTACACGGGTCTTATACGCCGTGTTCTCGCGCTCAACCTGAGTCAAAGCGTCCCTGAGACTCTCCACGGCTTTAGCTAATTTGTCTACCTCTGACGCCTTCTGCTTCAGCCTCCAACCATTAACAGCGAGCCGCGGGAATATCTTCTCACGGTACGTCCTCACCATGGTACCCATTGATATAGAGTAGTTCGCCTTCGCACTCTCCCGCAGATGCCCCATCAGGGTGTCCTTGATCTCCTCGTTCACGTCACTATCCAGAATCGCCTCGTTATAGCTGTCCCGTAGGTCCTTGAACACGAGCTGAGAGCCCCGGTTCTCGCCCAGCGTCTTCACCGACATGTCCTTGAAGAACTGGTTAAGGTTCCGCGGCGACATACTGGAGCCCTTGTATCCCTCAAACACCCATCCGCTCCTAGGTTTGCCTGAGTCGATCCATTGAGCCCTCAGATAGTGCAGCAAGTCCGGGTTAAGGATGAACACGTGAAGGGCGCCCGTCTTCTCCCTTACGTTCTCCACGTGGATGAACTCGCGTTCCTCTGATTCAAAGTCGATGTTCAGCCGTTCCCAAGTCAAGGTCACTATGTCCGCGGGTACGAGTCCGCACTGGTAGCCGAGCAGTATGGCGAGGGTCTGCTGGTTGTTTCCCAGCTCGATTATTAGCCTCATCTCATCGTTATCCGGGTACCGCTTGGTGACTTCGAGGGCTTGGGCAAGCTCGCTTGCCGACTTGTCTGCACGCTTCCAGAACGTCTTATCCAGATTCAAGCCAAGCCTGTTATTCGAGAAGAACCCGGCTACACGGCTCAGATAATTCTTGATGGTACCTGAACCATAATGATGTTCAATGAGGAACTGTTTGAACTCATCCATTCTATCCTCATAATAGAAACGCAGTTTACGATCGTCGCTCCTCAGATGGGCTTCTCTTTCAGCTATGATCTGGTCTGGCGACTTGTCCTCCCAATACAGGAAGACGGGTAGCACCGACTTGTACCCGGTGTAGGTTCCCTTCTCTATCTTTGATCGAAGGACATTCATCGGCTCCGTATCTTCCCAGTCGGGGTTCTGTTGTTTCCACTGGTTCACCGCTTCCCGGAGCTCTGCCTTCTTTCTGGTTGCTTCTTCCACGTCCAACAATATTCTCACATCATCTTATCTTTCTTACTGTGTGAGAAATTCAACATCAGCGTCCCAAGTAACTAGGAACAAGCCAGATAAACCCACGCAGACCCCGAACAACCTAAATACAGAAGCTACAGACAACCACACCATGACCAAAGTCTCCATCATAATAGGCAGTAAAAGCGACACAGAGCTAGGCGAAAAAGCCGCACAGATACTAGAAGAATTCAATGTGCCACACGAGCTCAACGTAATCTCCGCCCACAGGAACCCCCAGAAACTCACCCACCACATCAAACACAGCGACGCAGACTTGTACATCTGCATAGCAGGCCTCGCCGCAGCCCTACCCGGCGCAGTAGCCGCCCAAACAATCAAACCCGTCATCGGAGTACCCAAGGACGTCAAGCTCGGGGGCCTCGACAGCCTCCTAAGCATCGTCCAGATGCCCACAGGAGTCCCCGTCGCCACCGTAGCCATAGACGGCGCCAGAAACGCCGCCCTGCTAGCCGTAGAGATACTCGCCCTCAGCGACAAACGACTCGAGGAAAAGCTCCACGAGTACCGCGAGAAACGTTAGA
>DAOVCM010000017.1 GCA_030670015.1 Candidatus Bathyarchaeota archaeon | reverse complement strand
GGCTCGGAGTAGTCCACTAACACGCACAACTCTACAGCTCTCAGTGTTCCGCAGAATAGAGAGCACAATCTCTCTCACTAAGCAGGCATCCTACATAAAAAATGAGAGCGTACGGGCGTTAATCAGTTGTCAACGTGTAATGGCAGCCAAGCTCTCCAAGTGCTTTGTCTATCTTCTCTAGTAGTTCCTTTATCCTAGCCATAGATGGCTTTTGACTCCACTCAAAGAAGAAGTCATACTCACCAAGTACCTGACTGGAATCGCTGATAATCTTAACAGGCTCGTAGCAGTCAACATAGGTCCTCTTCATATTTTGAAGGTACTCGTTCCAGTTGTTAGTGTTCCCATGCATTCGTGTGGGATAAGGTATGCATTTATGGCTGAACTTGAGGTCAGTAGCCTTCGACATATCAACGGCGATAGCCTCCAGTGCCTTAATCGCCTTCATTAAAGGCGGACCGTAGATCCTGACGTTACTCCTTACCAATCCTGTCTCCTCACATTTGAAGGAACAAGATATAACATAAATCTTTACCCTTAAAAAACAGGACGTAGAAATAGGCTTCAGAGCGCTGTAGACATACCCATAAGAAAACGAATAATTTGCTCTCTAGCTTGAGATCAGGGAGTTACATGTTTTTGCTGAGCCTGTCTTGCCATACGCCGCATCTTAAGCCTGTACATCCGGTAACGGTCGTCCATAGAGAACTTAGCTGGATGGGGCGTCTTCACAGAACCTCCGCACGAGGGACACATATCTTGATGTAAGGTGTACCTGTCGCATTTGACGCAGTACCTCAGAAGCCATACCAAGAGTTAGCCCCCTATTCACGGGAGAAGGAGACCTTCCCGTCATGCTTCGCCCAAGCGTCGTTAGTGTACTCTAAAATCTTCTCAAGGGCTGCCTCGGCTATTCGATAGTCGTCAGCCATGACCTCGATCCTATACTTGGGGGCACCCATGCTGTACAGGGTGACCTCGGCCTCGTTCTCCGCCGCAACCTTCTTCGTGTGTAAAAGTGCATTTTTTATCTCCTCCACGCCCCTCGGTTCCATGGAGGTTATCTCAAGGAAGCCGTGGATGGTAACGCCCTTCACAACTATCTTATCTTTAGCTATATCATGGAGAACCCTGGCGATCTTCTTCGGCACGTTTGCCTCGGTGAGGGCTTCAAGGCCTTTTTTAGAGGCTGCCTCCAGCCCCGCGTAAAGGCTGCCATAATGTTCCACGAGCTTCACCCCGGCCTTGGCGAATACCTCCTCCTCGCTCATCTTGAGGACGGTCACAGCGTTCCTGAGCAGGGTCTCAGCCTTCCGGTTCTTCTTCCAATCCTCAAGCTTCTTCCTGCGCTCGTCCTTAGAAACACGCCTCAGGGATAGGTCCACCTGCTCGCGCGAGGGGTCGACGCGTAACACCTGAAGGACCATCTTCTGCCTCTCCCTCACGTGGTTCCGGATGTTTCTCACCCAAGAGGAGGATATCTCTGAAATGTGGAGGAGCCCCTCCTTATGACTGTACTCGTCGAGTGACGCATAGGCGCCATATCCCACGATTCGCTTGATGGTCGCCACGACGAGGTCTCCGACCTCAGGCCATTCGGCTCGGCCTAAGCTCATCTCCGTCACCCCAGAACGGCTATGACTATGCCGTTGATCTTTGCCTTCCCACCTGTAGGTTCTGCCAGGATCTCTTCGCAGGTCCTGCACCTGATGACGTGGGTTGTGTGGCTGAAGATGATCTGCTCGCTCTCACAGCTCCTGCAGCGCACCCTGAGGAACCAGGATGTAGGTCTGGGTATAAGGTTCTCCCACTCAGTCAACGCTACACGACCTCCGCCTTCTTCAATCTGATTCCCTTCCTCTGTAATATGTAGCCACACTCCTTACACTCAAGTTTGAGGGATTGCTTTTTTGTCACCTTTGCCTGATTGTGCTGTAGTGGGAATTTCTGCCCTCCATACCCCTTCTTCCGGACAGCCTGGCGCCTCTCACCAAGCTTCGCAGCCCTCCTCTTTCCCGCCTTATAGATGGAGACGCTGTGCTCGGTGTGGGTCTTGCAACGGGGGCAGTAGGTCCTCATGGACCTCGGGAATTTCATTCTGGAATCTCCACTTCCTTTGCGATGCCCCGCCTTATTAGGTTTTCAGCGTTCTCCGCAGGGATCGAGACGACATCCTCAGGCTTGAAGGGGCCGTAGGTCTTCATGTCGATGCCCATGATCGCGGGAACCGCCTGGAGGAAACGGACCACCTTGAGTCCCTTCCCCGGGAGGGGCCTTGCCTTTACCTGAGGCACACGTCCCACTAATATGCTTTTCACTCTGTCCTCGTGATCCGAGAGCAGGCGCTTGAGGTCCGTGTGGAGTGTCTTCTCCTCTCGGGTAAGGGCGGATCTGATGATAGCGGCTCCGTCCAGCTCGGCTACCACGATCTTCCTCAACCTAAGGCTGGACAGCTCCCTGAGCATCCTCTCCGCGTTTTCCCTCTCCTGCCGTGCTATTCTCCCCCTTAAGGAACCTTTCTCGTGCATCCGAGTCTGCTCCCTCAGCTTGGACACGTAGCTTGTCATCTCCGCGAAGAAACCCTCTGGAAGCGGTTGGATGTCAGCGCCATGCCTCTCCTTTCTCCAGGCATCGAGGAGCTGCTCGTAAATCCCTGTCATGACGCCACCTTAGCCGCCTTTCTGCATAGGAGGAACATGGCGTGGGCCATGGGAAGCTCCGTCCTCTCGTCCTCAAAGGGACCGTAGGTCTCGCCGGCGATAAAGATCTCGGGCGCCCTCTTGATGTGGATGTTCAAGGTGCCTCCTGTGAAAGCAACGGCGCTGGAGAGAGGGTCGTAGTCTGCCAAGTCGTCAATGGGCACCTCCTGCGTGAGCCACCCACTCTTCCCGTGAAGGGTGTTTGGCAGCCGTATCAGTCGGTGTATATCTGTCGTAACAACCGTGTCAATGGCTGCTGCCTGCTCTTGGACAGCAACCTCCATAAGCATACCTATGGATTTGAGATCAACGTATTTAACGACGTTTCTGGGGCGACGTTCCATGAGCAACCCGAGGATTGTCTCCCTGTTCTTCAAGAGTTTCCGCGCCGCAGCTTTGCCAAGCCCTAGATCTTCTACAACCTCGGGCGAAGCGTCGGCGATAAAATCGTACAGAGCCCTGACAGATCTACCTCTCCACCCCTCCTGTAATGAGATGTACCTCCCCCCCCTCAAACCTTGGTTGAACCCTTGAAACTCAGCATTGATACCTGTCCCCATGATGTAATCAACTATCTCCCTGCGGGCTAACTGGTTCAGCTTCTTGACAGAGGCACTCCTGACGTGGACATGATACCCCCTATTACCTGAGAAGTTGACGGTGAGCTCCCTTGAGGGCGTGAACCCGAAGTCTTGGATGAGGATGTCAAGGAGCTTCTGAGCCTCATATTTTGCAGCCTCTAGACATTGCGGGCACAGCCAGTTCTCCTCGATAAAGGCAGCTTTCCCGCAGCCAGGGCAGCTTTCTGGAGGGTGCCCCGTACCCTCTTCCCCGCATGTCCTACACCTCCACCTGTCATGATCTTCCTGGCATGGAATACTGAAGTGGTCGGCATCTATGTCAAACACAAGATCAGCTCCTTGCCAACCCTTAAACTCCATCGCCGCCTCAGGAGCCTCATAGTAAGCTGAGCTATAGTAGGTATGGGAAGGGGCGTAATCCACAAGATAGTGTCTGAGATGCTGAGCGTCATCAAATCCTTTGTGGCGGAACATACCCCTATCCTCGAAAGATAAGAATCCAAACTCCCTCTGCCTTATCTCAGAGGGCGCCTCCACCGAGCTGACGTTGAGCGCGTAGTATCGCCTGAACTGTTCGGCTACAAATTGAACGCTGCCCCAGTCCTGCTCCACCATGGGATCTTCACAGAATACTCTCGCGAACCATTAAAAACAAGTTTCGGAGTGGGCTGCGCTGGTCTGCGGACGACTAAGGCCGTTGAACGGGCACTTCCCACAGAACTCTGGGTTGAACTTAACCAGGTTCTTGAAGCGCTTGCAAAAGTGAAGACCAAAGTTTTCCAGTTCACTCCTTTTATCTTCGACGTCCTGCTCTCTCAAGCCCTTCTCCACCATTACTCGCATTAACTCCCCTCTCTTATATGAGGGTTCTACTCTGCAGGTTTATCTTCCTGCTTCCCTCGTATATCCTGGATTTTTATCCTGTAGTAGCTGAGGGGGTGTTTCACCCTTTTGCATAACGAGTCCGGGTTGTGGCATACGCCATGGGTGCGAAGGGTGGAGCAGCTCGGTGGCGTGTACCTTGTCCGGCCGCCCCGAAGGCCAGCGATGTGCTCGATCTGATATCGGGTGAACTGCTCGTCGAAGTCTGTGACAGAGACGAATAGCTTCACGATCTCGTCAATATCCATCCCAGCGTTGATGAGAAACGATGTAAGCGCGAACCGCTCCATGTGACCTGCCCTCCTCCCCGCCATCAACCCCTCGAAGGCATACCTCATACACGGGGGAAAGCCCTCCACCAAGACATCTGTAGGGAGATCCCCCCCTGTTATACTAGACCTATTCTCCTCAAACGTCCTACCCAGTCTATCCACCCGCGCCTGGAGGGGCTCAGGGAGTCTGAGACCGCGGTGTTTTGATATTAAGCCGCCAATCCTCCTTCGTATCTCCTCCTGGAGGAGGCGTGTCGTCTCTGGATTGGTTAGGAGAACATACCCATCTCGCATAAGCCTGTTCACAAGCTTCCATTTAGGCTCCCTGAACGCAGCCGCGTTCCCCAGAAAGTCGTTGAAATGCAGCTCGAACCTGTAAAGCCTGCCATCGAGCAGCTCTCTGACCAACCTAAGGTCCCATTGAAACTCAGTTCTAGCCATCTTGGCGACCCGGGCCTCACTCTCATCATTCAGAAGCTCGTAGGCTCGGACAGCCTCGCTCAATGCGTATCTCCGGTCGAGAAATCTTTCTCCCAGCGCCGTGATGAACATGTTAGCGACTGGGAAGGAGAGAAGCTCGGTAAGGGAGTCACCTAGATTCGCACTGGCCTTTCCCTTCAAAATGGCCTCTGACACCCTACCTTCCGCCCTATCGAGAACCTTCGCGTGAACGGGCTCTGCGAGGTCATCGAGCGTCAGGTCAAGCATGTCGACAAGTCTGGCCGCCTCACTGAGGAAAGGGTACTTGGCGGCTTCCCTCTCCGAGATCATGCTAAGCCAGCTCTACCCCATAAGGTGACGCGGTAGAATATTATCCTTACTTCTTATATGGAAATACAGTAAGGGTACCAACGTTCTTGCAGCCTTGGCTTGCGTCCACCTTAGCAATAGTATGGAGTTGATTCGTTGAAATAGATCCAAGAAGACCGACTCTGCCATATAACAGTCGATTAACGCATCAATGAAAGGAGATAAGGTTTCCGGAATCAGACGCCAATACACGGTGCGAGGTAATAGACAAGCCGACCTTGGGGAAGCTCAAAGTCCATCTTGATCGGCATGTCTGTGGAGAGCTCCAGAGTTACAACTTCGCTTGATGTGGCCACGGCGTTCACGATGTCCTGGAGGTAGCTGAGAGTAAATGTGGCGTTTGACTCCTCCTCAGCCTTAAGCTCCAGCAGCTCATCGGAGTCTCGTTTCCACTCGCTGAGAGCGCTCCCCATGTCCCCAGTGGCGCTGATCTTGAACTCATCTCCAGCGACCTCAAGCCTCACGTGCTCGCTGACCAGTGAGGCGTCCTTGATTGCTCTCCGCAGGCTATGGGTTAGGATGCGTGTGGAGGCCTTGAAGGTGATTTTAGGCTGTGGGACCTCCTCATCCAACGGTTCCAGTATAGGCATAGCGAACCGCCTGGTATGGCCGCCACGCCTACAGCGGATGATCAGCCTAGCGTTATCCTCCTCAAGTTTTATTGTAACCTGCTCATCTCGTTCAACCCTATCCAGGAACTTCAGGAACTCGCCTATGTTCAGTGTGAGCTTGGGCTCCCCCTCACACGTGTATTTATCGAAGAACTCATGCGGTAGCTCAAAGTCCACCATGGCAACGTGGCTGGGGTCCATAGCGAGGAGCTTCATCTGGGCCTCGTCCATGTTGAAGGTTCCCTCCTCGACGATGACAGACAGTGCCTTCATCAGGCTGCGGAAGGGGTCTATCCGTGATATCTCAACCTCGAACAACTCGTCTCCTCCTTAGGAATTTAACAATCTTGTAAACATATTGCTATGAAGACCTAAAAAACTGTTCGCTCAACCATAGTCGCGCCATGTGTGACCGCACTTGGTGCACCTGTAGAACTGGGTTGCGCTTTCATCTATCCCCCGGGTCTGGACCATCCACCAGTATGCCATCGTGTTACCGCACTTTGGGCACTTCGCTTTTGTCTGGGGAGTTGTCCTCAGGTTCCGCTCTTTCTTCCCTATGACCACGATCTTGTCTTTCTCCTCCAAGTTCCTAGAGTAGACAATCTCGCTATCCGGCTGCTCCTCGGCCCCGCACTTTGGGCAGACGAGAAGCTTCTTTTCCGGATCCAGTATGAGGATAGTGCCACATTTCGAGCAGAACTTCACCGAGAAAACCCTTCCGTCGTGCTCTTCTAGGTTTACGAATGCTTTTTAAAGATTATGTTAAAGCTCCTTCGGCAAAGGCTGAAGCCACGAGCCTTACAACCCTCAAAGCCTCGGGCATGGCATCACCGCGCTTAGCAGTCTCAAGCACTCGCATTGCAATACGGGTAGTTAAGCCCACCGAGAACGAGGAGGTAGCAAGCCCCTTCTGTTCAAGTCTGAGCCAGCGTACGTTCTCAATGCCTTCATCCCGGATAGATTCTCTGTTAAAGTTCAGGGCTATCACCGGTCTCAGGGTGGCTGAGGAGAGGATGCAGGGATTGATGGATGTTCCACCTACCAGCAGGTCGCCGTGGAGCAGTATCACCCTAATCTGAGGGTGGTGGGGTGAATTGCAGATCATCTTGGCAACCCCTTTAGTGACGTCAGGCCCGATAGTCTCTGTCCTCATTACACCGTCAAGCCATAGCTTTCCCCTGAATACAACGCCTACTACTTGAATTCTATAATCGACTCCGGCTGGTCTGGCTGCGACGCCTAGAACCCTGATCTCCTTCTTGACCTGCCTTAGGTTATAGACACTCATCAGAACCCGCCTTCTTAAGCAGGGTTATAGAGACGACTTTCAGACGCTCTTCTTTACTACCTGACTCTTGAACTGGGTGAGGAACGTGCTGACCTTCTCCTTTGCGTCCACCGCTGCTTTCAGCAAGGCCTCCTCGTATTCCTCCCCCTGTTTCATGTTGACATAGAGGACTGAGCGATCCATCAACGGGTGCGGCTTCGAGTATCCGGCCATTTTCACATCCTCGTTGGTGAGAAGGGAACTCTGTAGGAGATTGAGAAGAGTATGCCCTTCCCCGCCGACGGCCATCTCAAGTCTACCGTCTTCATAACTGACAACCTTGAGCTTCAAACCAGTTCCTCCGTACCATAGGTCTTGGCCATCTTCCTTCGCTCGGCCCGGTCACACTTTGGACAGTGGAGACGACCCCTTTCCTGCTCCATCAACGTGCCACACCTCGAACAATAAGCATAGATAACGCCATACTCAGGGTTCCTGATGGAGAGCTGTATGATCCAGTTTTTAGTGTTGATTATCTTGGCTTTGACAATGTCGCTGTTACGTACAGCCATCGTCATATCCTTCACGTAGTCCCTATCGACGCTAGATATGTGGATGACCCCTGTGTATGGCTTGGCGATCCTCTTACCGTCGATGATGAAAATGTCTACCCGAGCGTCCCGCCTCATGACAGAACCGACCTCAGCCACGACTTCGAGGCCTTCACGTGGAAGGATGAGCTTTCTCGTTCTCTTCTCAACCTCCACAAGTCTCTTCTCGAGGTTGAAGCGGGCCCTTCCCAGCTCGGAGGACCTCACTTGACCGTCCTGCTGGTAGGCTCCTAGACCGTTCTGGAGCACTTCAATTACTGCAAGCTTATCGCCGGGGAACACATCCCTGTCTTTCAACATGATTTTTGACATTATTGCCTCAGCTCGTACCTCGGATGTCGGGCGACTTCATGATTCCAGTATTCAAAGATGGCGCTTTTTCTTTGAACCGTATCCGAATCCCCGAGAGCCGATGGCACCAATTGTTTCGCCTTTTAATAAACCCTATGATCATCAAGTTGAATCCAATAACAGCGGCAATCAGGTATGAAGTTACCGCGCGTATCAACAAACGTACTTGAAGCCCTTGACTCCTCGGAATGAACATGGAAAAATCTATACCCACAGTTATGGTACACATGTTGAGGAGGGTTAGTCATGCCTATTTTCGAGGTCGAGAGCTGGAGGGTGGCTGAAGGTAAAGAAAAAGAGCACAAGGAGTGGATGCACCGCTGGCTCGAATGGGTTAACGAACACCGCTAACTGTTCCCTGAGTGGAAGAGCGTCCGCTACTTCGTTAAAACCATCGCGGGAGAGGAATCTGAGCGGCATCTCATCATGTGGGAGTATGAAAGCCTCTCGGATCTCGAGGCGTACAAGGAGAGGCGAGGTGACTATGAGGGACCTTATGAGGAGTACAAGGAAAACGACCCCTACTACCGTGGCGTCTTCAATCATCAGAGCATGAAAGTCGAGGTCTGGAAAGACATGGAGAGAGAATTATGGATCGAGTAAGCGAACTGATCCATGTATCTCGGGGAAAAAAGGGTTAAAAGCTTTCAATTCAGATTCTATCTCTCTTTTACTTGTTAGGCACAAACCTTCGATAGAAATCGAGAACCCGAGCGAGGCCTCATCTAGACCTGCATTGATCACATCCTTAAGGATCACACGCTGTATCTCCATTATTTTTAGGAAGTTCTCACCCGTTACATCTATCTTGGCCAAATTTTACAACCAAGATAGAGCATCTGACGACGTGTTTTAAAGGCGACTAACAGTTCGTGGGTACTACAATACTCGCCTGAAAGGGTCACAAGAAGCAAGTAGTACCCTGAATCACTCAGCCTAATGGCTCAACCGGATTAGGATGTCCTTAGGCGAACATACCTCTTCTTAAATTGTGAAAATGGAAATTGAATTAGTCTTACATCACCCGAAATATGATCGTCCCCATACATCCTCCCACCGCTTCTCACCTAGCATGATCTGGGCCTCGACCACGGTCAATAATGGTTTACGGATATCTGCTATACCATCCAGTGCGATCCGGGGACAGGCTGTACTGATGAAGGCTTCAACTTCAGAAAAGTTCCTGAGCTTTGCATTGCTAACCTCATCGAGACAGATGATTGCAGCCTCCTTCTTATTCTGCTCAAGCCTGTTGCGTAGGGATCTCGCCGTAGCCAACTGTAACTGCCCAGGCTTAAGGCTGACGATAACGCCAAACCGGTCTGCATCCTTCGCAGCTGTGATAGCAGCCATTCGCTGCATCGCTATCTGCATAACTTTTTTCTCGTCAAGCATCTCCACGGACATTATGTAAGGGTTTGCTACCACGACCTGTTTTCCCGTTGTCATCGCCAGCCCAAGGGGGTGAAATCGACCTCCGCCCACGAACACATATCCATCAACCTCATCGACAATGCTCTGAGCTGTATAATAGTCACACCCCAGGATCTGACCGTCGTGCGGTGTCTTCCCTCCGCCAGCGGCTATAACCGGGTTTACACCTAACCGTCTTAGGGACTCGGCCACTTCTCCGAGCTTGTGTACATGCTGAACTGTTGCTGATAAGCCGATTTTATCCCATCCCGTAACCAGGGGCAGGACTCTTTCAGTGAGGGGTTCAACATCGAAGTCCACGGCGGCTTCTATGTATAAAACAGGGATGGTAGTTTCATCTATCATCTTGCTGTGACCATAATGAACGAGTAGATCCGCCCCCAAGATCCCCGCCTGGCTCAGGGCAATGTCACACGCGCCATAACAAGAGTCACCGCTGAGTAGTATCTCAGCATCTGTAATCCCTCTAAGGCTCCTGACAAGCCAGAGAGCCATGGAGCGAAGGCCGTCTGGCAGCTGGACTAGGACTCTTCTTGCGCCGCGTTTGATTATCTCCTCTGCAACATGCTCAACTTCGAAGTCGTACATAG
>DAOVCM010000145.1 GCA_030670015.1 Candidatus Bathyarchaeota archaeon | reverse complement strand
GAGGCTGCTCCTGCGAGCGTTGTGTTCTCGCCGAGGTAGAGGGGCACTACGCCGATGTGGTCTCTGCCGCAGTGTATCTTCTCTTCATGGATTATGACTATGACGTAGGAGCCATCTTTCTGTTCGACTAGACGTCTGATGCCGGATATTGGATCAGTTCCTACCGTGTCTGCTGCTCTTGTGATGCTTGATGCCTCAGCTCTACTCCAGAGTCTCCCCTCGAAGACCATCGGGTACCCGTATTGGGCGAGGGGTTGAGGCGGGTCGTTGGGCATGATCTTGGTGAGCCTGTGCCCCAACATTATGTGAGATCCCAGGCTCTTGATTTTACGTATTGAATCTGAGATAATGACGCCACCGTCTGATGCGATGCCGTAGGATTCCCCTCTATTAGGCGAGACGGCTTCTAGCATCTTTAATAGAACTGGTAGGGTGTCATCGTTGGTTCTGCTCAGGATAGCTGCTACATGGCCCATTAGTTAAGAATTAAGGCTTATGTATGATTTGGAGTTATCGTAATGCTGAATCTTGATTCTTCTTTCTACTGTACTGGACACGTGTTTAGAGTTCTTGTAACTCTCAATCATCTTAGGTGGGCATTCGTCGCGAATTTAGTCCTCTATTAGGTCTTTAAGTCAGCTCAATTTTTGTGATGAATAGCCCGTGTTTTTGATAGGATTCATTCAGGGAAGCATTGTGTTCCAACTGCCGTTCGGTGAAAGGAGTGTTTTTCAGAGGCATCTCTTCTACCCCCCCTCCCTCTATTCTATCTTATAATAGGGGGATGTGTGCATACCCCCTCTTACGCTGTACATGTGCGTCTGCGAGGCCTGTGGCTAAGTTGCCCAGCTTTTAGGCTTATCTGGATGGTGGTCTTATCTATTCAAATTTTTTTTTCAGGATCTATACTAGTTCGGTATTGTATTGAGTTATTTGTAACATATCCAGCCCTGGTGAAAGGTGAAAATGACAGTTTTCCGTTGTGAGGCTTAATTACGGTCTTGGTAGTCTTCCGCGGCCTCTAGGATGGTGTTTATCTGGGACTCGGTAAGGCGTACACCGTGTAGGAAGCTGCCTTTCCTGGGGTCGTCGGCGAGGATGGATTCCTTGATGGGATAGGGCTTCATGTAACTGATGAGGGTCTTGAAAGTGATGGCGCATTTCCAATTGTTCTCCTTGCAGTAGGCCTCCTCCTCGGGGGACATCTCCCAGAGCATCTCGACCTTGTCTACGATGCCGTAGCCGATGAAGGAGTCCCCGGCTTCGGCCTTCATGGCGAGGAGTATTGGTGTATCCTGTTTCCATCCTCTCATGATGCCTGGGTAATACTTCTTCAGCTCGTAGACTTGGTCGTGCCAGCTGTCTGTGCTGATTCTAAGGATGTAACCGTGTTTCTCTTCCCCTGACATGTCAGAAGAACCTTGAACCCAAGGTAGATTCTCTACATATTTAACATTCACCCAATGTCCTGAAGATTCATCATTTATCCTCAGATGTCAGCATTCGCTGCACAATAGGGCCTAAAAAATCATATCCCAAAATTCCGACGATTTACTACTTTCCCCTTTAGATCATTTTCCTATGATAATATGATAATAAAGATTATCGAGATGGATCGAGAATATGTCGAAGCCTGAAGTTTATCGCGAAAATGGTGACGCTTCTAGAAAAGTTGATGCACTTAAGTCTGTCGCACTCAAGTTTGTAGAGTGTATTAATGACGGAGACACTGATGGACTTTTTGAGCTCCAGACTGAAGACTTTACATTTATTGACGTGTCAGGAAACGTAGAGCGTGGTCGACAACGCTGGGATTATTTCTCAGTCTACCCAAAATACGGGATTCATGTGGAGCATGTCCTCACGGGTGGCAATGGTGTGGCAATCATAGGCAAGACAACAGGTTCACACGTCCCTCCTGAAGTAGAAGATGAAGAGACAGTTCTTTGGACTGCTGAGATTCGGGACGGACTTGTTGCTGAATGGCGGATTTACACCGATATCGAGGAAGCCAAGAAGAAGGCAAATAAATCACATCAAGAAACGCATACAGCAGCACCCTAAATTCCAAATATAGACCGCCAACCCTTCCTATTATTTCCTTATTACTTTTAATTTTCATCATATCCTAAAACATCAATAAATAAAAATAGATGAGGGATTGTACAGAATTCCTGAGGGATGGTATGGGCGTCACTGAGTACGCATATGGTGTGTGTGGAGTCTTCTGTGAGCAGTGTGCCAGTGGAAACGGACGAATCAAAGAACTAGCGAAAGAGTTGAGGCGACTTACAGTTGGTTTAATAGATTACAGGCCAGAATTTGATGAATTCGACTTCGATGAGTTCCAGAAGGGATTGGAGTGGTTGGATGAGAGCTATGGATGTCCTACATGCTTGAAGAGGGAGGACTACTGGTGCGGAGTGATGAGGTGCGAGAAGGCTAAGGAGCTAGGGAATTGCCTGTTGTGCGATGAGTATCCTGAATGTCCTCATACAGATTATATGCGTAATAGGTATCCGTTTGTCCTCGATCATCATAAAAGAGTCAAAGAGGTAGGTTTGGAGCAACACTTTAGAGAAGAAAGGGAACGAGCTGAATCTGGCCTTTTGCTTCATGATATAAGAAAATATTGATTACACATAGCCTCTGGAAAGTACCTTTATTATGTTAATCCCCTAACAAACACTTGAAACATAAGTCGAGAAGACCCCTGGTGCCTGCGTGTGCTTGGTAGGACAAGGAAGACTCATCTAAATATCTCAGGATCTTTAACCAATATCGGTGGGATAACCAGGCTCCAGTGGATGACGTAGGAGTGAGAGTCTCCGGATGCGAATGGGAAAAAAAAGATTACGGACGCGTCCTCCTCAAATATAATAGACTTGCGCATGTGTCTCCAATATCCTCTATTCATCACGCATACTAGCTTACACACTTATGTTGGGGCGGATTATCTTCCATAGCCTACATATCTCTTGATTTTTCAATATCTTTGGATGTGCCCTTCAGAATTTTGGGGGAAACATTCGTTCACGCACACGCTTTATAAATCTCTGAATCGATGTTGCACGAGGTGTGTAAATTGGGTTTGAAGTTCAATGGTGAGAGGGCTTTCAAGGACATAGAGAAGCTCGCAGTGGAGATCGGAACTAGGCCTAGTGGAAGCGAGGTGGAGAGAGAAACAGCAATGTGGATCGCGTCAGAGTTCGAAAACTTAGGCCTTAAGACGACTGTGGAGGAGTTCGAGGTCACCACGGGGAGGGTCATCTCGAAGAGACTGGAGGTCCTTAAGCCTTACAATGAGGATGTCAACTGTGAGGTTCAGCCTCTTTACGGCAGCACGGGAGCGGAGGGGGTAACTGGTGACATCATGCACCTTGAGACGCTGGACGAAGAGTATCTGACACCTGAAGTAACAGGGAAGATTATACTGACCTCGGGTCGCACCAAGGACCGGAAGAAGACCTACAGCACCCTGTCCAGGTTCAAGCCCCTGGGAATGATCGTCATAGAGTCCTCGCCAAGGATCTTGGCGAAGAACCTCTGGGGAAGCCTTATCGTGAAACAGAGGTTCGGAGAATTTCCCACAGTCAGGATAACCTTTGAAGACGGCCTTAAGCTCCTGAAAAAAGGGGTGGAGAAGGTGCACCTCGTCGCGGAGACTGAGAAGTACGAGGTGAAGTCTCAAAACGTCGTGGGTGAGCTGGAAGGGACTGAACGACCTGAGGAGATCGTCATCATCGGGGGACACTACGACACGGTCCTAGAGGTCCCGGGGGCGGAGGATAACGCCGGAGGGACAGCTCTCGTCCTA
>DAOVCM010000135.1 GCA_030670015.1 Candidatus Bathyarchaeota archaeon | reverse complement strand
AAGAAAATGGGTTCTAGAGGAGGCCTTCTTGCCCTTTTGACCTCGATTTCCTCGGTGTGGATCTCGTTGCCGCATTTTGAGCATTTAAGGCCTCCTGTGGTTCTCTCTATGTAGGAGCCGCATCTCTCGCAGAACTTCATGTTATTGCCTCGTTGGGCTACGAAGGAATCCTTTATGATTTACGTCTGGATGCTGATAAGTCTTGGTTCGATTACAGAGGACCCCCGTCAAGTTAACAGACCTAGGAGAACATTAGATAGACGGTTACATGAGATAGGAGCTTAGGTTTTTAATTTACTGACCTGTTGGAGTAGGCGGTTCCTTATCTGGGTAGGCTCCGGGAGAACCCTCACAATCTCACCCGCCTTGACCAGTGGTCGGAGCATCGACGCCATATCCCCATCGCACTGTGGACAGCGAGGAGCTTGCTTGTCAGCAGGTTGGACGATGTCCACCATGCACTCAAGGCATCGCCAGACCTGCTTTCTCCCACTTAACTTCCCCCGCTTGGCGGAAGGTCGTCCCTCAACCTCTACGATCTCCAGGGCGAAGTCGACGGGAGGGGCACTGCTCACGTAGGTGCCGACCCCGAATCCATCAGCCCCGGCCTCGCTCAGTCTTCGAACCGTCTCCTCGTTGAGTCCGCCGGAGACGAAGATTCCCACGTTCTCGTAGCCTCTGAGGTCTAACTCCCACCGTACCTCGCGGATGATACTTGTGAAGTCCCCGCGTCTCGACCCCGGCGTGTCGAGCCTTACGGCTCCAAGTTTATTACCTAAGGCTTCTGCGGCTTTCACCGCTTCTACCTTCTCATCGAAGTAGGTGTCGACTAGGACGACCCTTGGGACGTCAAGCGGAAGCACCTCATCGTATGCCTTCCACGCCGTGACCTGGTCGCCGAATACGATTATCAGGGCGTGGGGCATGGTCCCCATTGGTTCCTCCCCTATTACCTCCGCTCCCTTCAGGGTTGAGACGCCGTCGAAGCCCCCGATGTAGGCTGCCCTGTCGAGGGCAGGCGCAATGGCGGGGTGCGCTCGTCTTGCCCCGAAGGCGACGACAGGCTTCTTCTTCGCAGCCTTCTTCACGAACGCCGCTCTTGTGGCCACGCCTGACTCCTGACAGATGAATCCCAGGAGGGGGGTTTCAAACTCGCAGAAGGCATTATACGGGCCTTCTATGTACAGGACTGGCGCCCTGACCCCGTGGATGTCCGATGGGTGGAACACGCTACCTTCATTCATCGAGTAGACGTCGACGGGTTGCCCCTCGAAGAGGCTGGCCACCTCCTCGACCCCGCACAACACGCCCCACGCCCGGTCGTCTGGGAGCCCGCCGGTCGTGACCTCGGCAACAACCTTAATCTTGTCCTTCCCTTTTGCCTCCAGAACCTTCTTTGTTCTGACGAAGTAGATGTCGGTTGTCCGTCCTGACTTGATCTCATCGTCAGTGGCGGTGTGGAAGGGATTCAAGCCGTCCCCTCCTTTAGGAGATTTTCCCTCAGTATTTTCTCCAGTGTTGATACTTCTGCCCTGTACATCTCCACCATGTAATTTAGGCTTGTTTCCTGGGTCTCGTCAGAGGGTGCCTCGACGCAGTCTCGGGGGATTATTATCCTGTAGCCGCGGAAGAATGCGTCTGCTGCGGTGTGCTGGATGCAAATGTTGGTGACCAGCCCAGTTAGCAGGAGGGTGTCAACGCCCAGTTCTCTCAGGAGCGCGTCGAGGCCGGTGGCGTAGAAACAGCTGTACCGCCGCTTCAGGAGGTGGTGATCTCCGTCCTTGGGCCTGATCGCGTCAACGACCTGTGCTCCCTCAGAGCCCTTCTCGGCGTGTCGAGGCCAGACATCGAATTCCCGGTCAACTCCGGGCAGGTGAGAATCCGTTATGTAGATTACAGGCATCCCAATACCTCTTGCGTGGTCGAGTAGCATGCTTATGTTGGGTACGATGGTCGCGGCCCTCTCACTTCCCAATGCACCCGAGACGAAGTCGTTTATCACGTCGATGACCAATATGCCTGGCTTCAACTCTCACATCTCCCTGAGAAGCTCTGTTGAACATGGGCACACTATACTATTTACGTTTAAGCCCTTGTTTTTCACCTTGATAACCGTTTTATGATATGGATACTATGTGGTTCCGGTGATGGGGGAAAAGGCGAAAACCTTTATACGCATAGACGTTTTCAGACTCTACGCACTTTGGAACCTGAGCCGATGTAAGGTAGATTGTATATGGGTGGACAGGAAAAGACCGTCATAGACGCTGAGGGACTTATTCTCGGTAGGATGGCGAGTATCGTAGCCAAGCGGCTCTTGGAGGGAGAGCGTATAGAGATTGTGAACGCTGAGGGCGCTGTAGTCTCAGGGAAACGGCTTCAGGTGATAAAGGAGAGGAAGGAGTTTCTGGAGGTCGGTGGCCGTGATAGAGGTCCCATCCACTACAGGAAGCCGAATGCAATCGTCCGACGGACTATCAGGGGTATGTTACCCCGTAGGAAGACTCGGGGTCGAGACGCTTTTCGTAGACTCAGGGTTTACATCGGCGTTCCCAGCGAGCTGGAGGAGGCTCAGAGGGAGAGTATCTCTGATGCTGATGTGGAAAGGTTGAGGGGTAGGTATATCACAGTCGGTGAGATAGCTAAGAACATCGGATGGAAGGTTTAGAACAGGGAGAGAGATAAGTGTCACATCGTAGGAAGTCGCTGCTTACGACGGGTAAGAGGAAGAGCTCGAAGGCTAGGGTCGTAATTACAGAGGGGAAGGGGCGGATCCGCATCAACAACACCCCCATCCATCTTCATCAGCCACAGTTGGCCCGGGAGAAGATATTGGAGCCAGTATGGCTGGCTGGAGATGCTGCAGGAAAGGTCGATATCAAGGTCAGGGTTCACGGAGGCGGCTACATGAGCCAGGCGGAGGCCGCGCGGATGGGCATCGCCCAGGGACTGGTCAGATGGTCCAGGAGTAAGAGGCTCAGGAACACGTACATCGAGTACGACAGAACGATGCTGGCCGGAGACGCACGCCGCAAGGAGTCCAAGAAGTTTGGCGGTCCCGGCGCTAGGGCGAGGAAGCAGAAATCCTACAGGTGAGTATGGGGTAAACGTTCATGGTCAGGATGATCGCACCAGTCGTGAAGCGCGGCACCAAGATGGGGACGGGGAAGGGCTTCTCCATCGGAGAACTTGAGAAAGTGGAGCTGAATGTGGGCGAAGCTCGGCACCTCGGAGTTCCCGTCGATCAGAGGCGGAGTACGGCCTATCCGGAGAACGTCGAGAACCTGAAGGCATGGGTCGAGGAGGCGAGGAGGGAGGGCTTCAGGACACCTAAGCCGAAACAGTCCTCCAAGGGGCATAGGCGACGTGCTTTCCGAGGTTTAACAAGCTCAGGCAAGAAAATGAGGGGCATGAGAAAACCCTGAGAAAAATGCTTCCTCTTCAGTTTTTAATAATATTTAATATCTTCTGATTCTTTCTAGGCTCGGCTAACTAGTAGCTGAGAATAAAGACAAAGGGGATGTTCATCTCCCTCTCCTACTCATTCATTCCAGGCGAGCTTAATACCTGTTTGTGAAAAGTATCTGTGTGCACGTTTTGGCGCCGCCTCCCCATTTTTTTTATGATGTGCTGGGAGGAGAGTGTTTCCGGTTTGTTTCCTGGTTTGGCTTGTGTTTCTTACGCCTTTTGAGTCTATTCTGATACTGTTCAGCACAGTAACCGCACTGCAACCGCATGAAGTTGTGTTACCAGCTGATTTGGCGTGTGTTTCTCAAGCGGAGCATGCTTCAGAGTGGTTTTATCGTTCTTTATTCCATGTCATATCAGTAAGGTTCAAGAGGTGTCTTTTCAGATTGTGGGGGCCATGTGTCTGCTCTGCTGTGGTGATCTCTAGGAGGCACACGTGTGAGTTCTCTGTGCGCGCCATTGGATGATTGACCTCCTCATGTCTCTCCGTTCCTCCCTGGAGGCTGTCGTCTAAGAAAAATCTGTTT
>DAOVCM010000070.1 GCA_030670015.1 Candidatus Bathyarchaeota archaeon | reverse complement strand
CCTACTACTGTCTTGAGCCTAATCCTCTCTGATGTTGTCGGGGACCACTTGGACACTATCGCATCGGGACCTACAGCACCTGACATGACGACTTTCAGGGACGCTGTTGAAATATTGAAGATGCGCGGCCTCTGGAAGGATTCCCCCAACTCCATTCGTCTCAGATTTGAGAAGGGCTTAGTAGGGGAGATAGAGGAGACTCCTAAACCCGGGGACGATGTTTTTGATAAAGTCCATAACATGGTTGTGGGGAGCAATTATATAGCAGCGATATCAGCTGTAGAAAAGGCCTCAGCTCTTGGGTACAACTCTATGCTTCTATCCACGTATATCGAGGGGGAAACTAGTCACGTCGGAACAGCCCTCGCAGGAATTGCTCGCGAAATCGTAGTGAGCGGTAACCCCATCTCACGTCCAGCTGCAGTGATAATAGGAGGCGAAACCACGGTGACCGTGAAAGGTTCAGGGATAGGCGGAAGGAACCAAGAACTTGCTCTAAGCGCCGCCCTGAAAATTATGAACCTTAACGCTGTAATCATAACACTGGCTACGGATGGCATCGACGGTCCCACCATGGCTGCTGGAGCGATCATTGATGGATCGACAATAACCCGTGCACGCTCCATGAACCTTGAACCTATCAAGTTCCTCGATAACAATAACTCTTATGGCTTCTTCAGCGCTCTTGGAGACGCTCTCATGACAGGTCCGACTGGAACTAACGTTAACGACCTAGCGCTTATACTAGTCTCAGAATGATACATGTTCAGGTAGAAAATATCTCTATTTGGTGAGGCACGATCCGCTAAGCTAGGCTTATAGAGATCTTTCAAAAAGGCGATAAACCTGTAACAGCTACACTAGAACCAGTAATCACATTAACTGGAGAATTATTCGATATATGAAAATTATCAAATATTTTGAATATGATAACTCTTTTATTCACAACGGAAAAAAATCCAGTGAACAGTAATGATAGCTAACAGGAATTTTGAGTCAAGATCTTTTATATCAAGTGAAATTCGTATTTAGTAGTTCGACCTGACTATCAGTATAATAACTGGCTACGAACAAACTTGAGATAAACCTGAAGTAAGGAGAAAAATCACTCAGGGAATCGCGATGGTGCCAAGAAAGCGTAGGATAAGGGATCCTTTAACCGCGTACCAAGATCTATGTCACCTTTTAGGAAAAATAGGGTACCTAGTTGACGCTATCGTTGTAGAGGGGCTGAGAGATGTGGAAGCTTTACGCCGTTTAAATTTCATTGGTCGTATTGAGATCAGTTCGAGGGTGAGTGTGTCTGACGCTGATTTTGTCGAGTCACTGGCAGGGGAGATTAATTCGGTTGTTATCCTCACTGATTTCGACGAGGAGGGTAGGGTGATCAATAATCGTCTAACTGGCCTTTTTGAGCGAAGAGGCGTGAAAGTGGAGACCGGATTGAGACGTGAGGTAAGCAAGCTGATGGCTGTTCTGAAGGTATACGCTGTAGAAGCGCTTGATAACGTCGCACAAAGACTTTGAGTTCAGTAACCTCAATAGTACCCACGATAAATTCTAGTAGATAAGGAAGGCAGGCTACGTTCCTAAACAGGTCTTTGAGAGCTTGAATATTCTCCTCAACAAGATAAATCAACAAAAGACAGGCGAAGGGATTAAATCTGATTCATAGAAGATGTATGTGGAAATGTTCCAGATAGATAAGATCGTTGTTGATGGCGCATCATTCATAGGGTTAAAGGCTGAGCTTGAGGGTCTACCACCTCTCTTGCTCATTAAGGGGGAAAAGGGCTTCGTTATGTGTGGCTACCTAAGCATAGAGGTAGCGGAAAAACTCGGTGCGGTCGCAGCCGTTGTAAGCGGCGTTAAAAGCTTTGAGGATGTCCTCAATGCTGAGATTAAGGTTGCGACTACTAAAGCGAAGACTCTTGGGTTAGAACCTGGGAAGGTTGTCCGTACCGTAATAGGAGCCCTGAATTAAGCCAAACTTCTGAACGCTTCAGATAGTCTACTTACTTCCCTTCTTGTCTTACTTATTAGAGGGAAAGGGCGGGGGAAGTTGAAAGGTCAAAGAGGAGTTCATGTTATCTGCTAACCCGTCTATTTTGACCGTGCTAAGAAGATTAGCATAATGGATAATCTCCCGAAATCTTAATGGAGGAACTTTACACTGCTTGTTTATCTTGGAGTTCGATGATCTTTCTGGACGACGTAAAACCACTTACGATGTGAACAGAACAGTCGAAATATCTCCGGAGTAGCTTGATCACTGCTATGTTCGCCTTCCCCTTTTTCCTAGGCGCCTTCACACGGACTAGGAACCATCCCTCACCGAGTTTCTCAACGCTCTCCTCTCGGGACTCTACCTTCACATCGACAGTGATCCTCATGGTCATACCTCATGTTCAAACCTATACAGCATAGATTAATTAAGCGCGTGTAAGGTGACTAGTTGAAAACATTAAAGACTTAATTTACAGAAATTCCTACTGCTATGCCAACTTCTGTGCTTTGTATCCTCGATCTAAAACATGCCTGTCTAACACATAACAGCTGTAGACCCCCTTTAACACCTTAACATCCCCCACGAGGATCTCTACTTCTATACTTCTTCTTTTCTTATCCCGACTTGTAACCACAGCCTTCGCCCTCATAATATCACCCACTCTTACAGGTGCAAGGAAACGGCACTCTGCACTCCGCAAGACTACATACGGAGAATTAAACGCGAGCATCGCTGCATAGTCCGCCAGACCGAAGGTGAAGCCACCATGCACCAAACCCTTGTCATCCACGGACATTTCCGCACAGGCTTCCAGTTCAACTACCGCCTCAGTATCATCTTCAATGTAGATAGGCGTTCCCAGTAACCGAGAAGATGCGTTTTTATGAGTCTTAACTTTCATAAGCTATCAGCCTACTTTCGCCTAACCTCATAAAATATATCTGTGCCGAATGGCCTGTATTGACCAATAATCTTGATTAAATAGAATGGATTAAGAATTTGAGATCAATATTTCTTCTGACAGGGTTATTGTCAATGCTTACCATAAATACTGTTCGTTTTACTGATTATTACATACTGTTACTTACATGAAATATTATTCGATGTCCTCTCAAACAGATTAAAACTTGGTCAAAAACCTCATCTTATTAACCTCGCTTTCCTGCATGTTCGAGAAAAATGAATTAAAACCGTTAAATAGGGAAAAATCGGTTATTTTTTCTCTCTTTAATCGATAAGTATATATTCGAACTTGGAAATCAACACAAATATTTATATTGCTATTCTCTGGTTGCTCTAGTGTTTCGAGGTGAAAATATAGTTTGAGTATACCTAGTTTTGCGGGTCAACCCATAATTATTCTGAAGGAAGGAACAGAGCGTAGTCAGGGAAGAGACGCAAGGAATGCGAACATCCAAGCTGCACGTGTCGTCGCTGAGGCGGTTAAGAGTTCCCTTGGACCAAAGGGAATGGATAAGATGCTGGTCGATAGCTTCGGGGATGTCACTATCACTAATGATGGGGCAACAATGTTGAAGGAGATGGATATCCAGCACCCTGCTGCTAAGATGATGGTAGAGGTTTCCAAGACACAGGATGACGAGGTGGGTGATGGCACTACTTCCGTCGTAGTTCTAACGGGAGAGCTTCTAGGCAAGGCGGTGGAGCTGATGAATAAGAAAATCCACCCGACCGTTATTATCGACGGGTACAGAGATGCCCAGGAGCAAACGTTGAAAATCCTTGAGGAAATGGCCATGGAAGTCGACCCCAAGGATAAGGAGACGCTGAAGAAGGTGGCAATCACTTCTATGGCGAGTAAGCTCATATCAGGATATAGCGACTACATCTCCGATCTTGCCGTCGACGCTGTTCTACAGGTGGCTGAGGAGGCGGACGGAGGTTACGACGTCGACCTGGACATGATCAAGCTTGAGAAGAAACCAGGCGGCTCAGTTACAGACACCAGCCTAATCAGGGGTCTGTTGATCGACAAGGAGGCTGTCCATAGCGATATGCCTAAACTCGTACGAGACGCTAAAATCGGCCTCCTCAATGTGGCGATGGAGATCGAGAAAACCGAGTTCGACGCCAAGATCCACATCGAGAGTCCTGATGAGATACAAGCTTATCTCGACCAGGAGGAGCAGATGCTCCGGGACATGGTCAAGAAGGTAAAGGACGCCGGTGTCAGCGTCATCTTCTGCCAGAAGGGCATTGACGACATGGTTCAGCACTTCCTATCCCGAGAGGGAATCTTCGCCGCCCGCAGGCTCAAGAAGAGCGATATGGAGGCTCTAGCTAAGGCAACTGGAGCCAAGGTGGTGGCCAGCGTCGATGAACTCTCCGAAAGAGATGCCGGTTACGCTGCCACGGTCGAGGAGCGGAAGATCGGTGACGAGAAGATGACCTTCGTTGAAGGATGTAAAAACCCAAAAGCCGTCTCCATCCTCATCAGGGGTGGCACAGAACGCATCGTCGACGAGGCCGAGAGGTCGCTGCATGACGCTCTCTCAGTTATTAGAGACGTTGTCAGGGAGCCCAAAATCGTGGCAGGCGGAGGAGCCCCAGAGATCGAGGTTGCGAGGAAGCTAAGAAGATACTCTGAGAGACTGAGCGGTCGAGAGAGGCTAGCGGTCTCAGCCTTCGCTGAGGCGATAGAGGTAATTCCCACTACCCTAGCAGAAAACGCTGGTATGGACCCTATAGACGCTATCTCGGAGATGCAGTCAAGGCACGAGAAGGGAGAAATATGGGCGGGACTGAACTCCCTTGAGGGTAAGGTCTCAAATATGGAGAAGCTGAACGTTTTAGAGCCTATGCAGGTGAAAACCCAGGCCATAAAATCAGCAACTGAAGCGTCCACCATGCTGCTGAAGATCGACGACGTGATCGCATCCACGAAGATGAGCATGCCCTCCGGCCCAGGTATGGGAGGAGGTATGCCTGGTGGAATGCCTGGAGGCATGCCCGGCGGCATGCCCCCCATGTAAGAACTTCATAACTCCCCCTTTAAAGAGAGACTGATTTGACAATAGAGATCCGAATCGGCCCCCCAAAGCTTACCCGGTTTGAGAGGGCTAGGATCGTCGGTGCCCGGGCGCTCCAGATTTCACTAGGTGCTCCCATACTGGTTGAGCTACCAGCCTCTGTGAGCGACCCCATTGACATAGGGCTGAGGGAGCTTGAGGAGGACACTCTACCCATGACTATTCGGAGAACTCTTCCCGACAAGAGCTGGCAAGACATTGCCCTAAGCACGCTGTTGAAACATAAGGTCTCATGATCCCTTTTTATCTGAGACCTAGCAATTTCTTTATGACCATGTTTACAGGTTTAAGGTCCAATGCGACGTCGTGGCGAGTGACCACGTACACGTTGCTTTTAATTTCTATCGCAGTATTTCTCATACAGCGGTCTTCTTTGGTCATGTTCGAGATCATATTTGAGGTCTGCATATTCCACCTTCCAGCTCTAGTCAGCGCCCTCATCTACATGCGGATTCGGGAAAACACAGAAAAATAATTACCTGAAAACAGTAAATAGTCCTAATATAAGGCCTTTTTTCATATTCACTATAGTCTTTTTTGATATACATAG
>DAOVCM010000236.1 GCA_030670015.1 Candidatus Bathyarchaeota archaeon | reverse complement strand
TATAGTCAGTTGTAATTGACTCTATTGCATTCAGCAGCGTTTCTCTGTCATATCCAATCGGAATATCTTTGAACATCCCCATGATTTTCTTGATGAGGGTGTCAAACTCATCCCTTATGCTTTCAAGGCTGTAGAGGGCTCCTTTAATATCTTCTTCACTGTACACCTCAAGCGTTCTCTTAAGCTCTTTTAAAACTCCAACATAGTCGATTACAACTCCAGCCTCCTTCAAATCGCCAAGCGGTCTGTTTGTCCTTGCTACAGCCTGAAGCAACCTGTCCTCCTTCAAAGGCTTATCAAGATACATCGTTTGAAGTGGTGGGGCGTCAAATCCTGCCAAAAGCATATCGGTTACGATCAGTATCTTTGGAAATTCCTCTTCCTTGAATTTCTTCACGATTCTCTTCTTTATCGCATCCGGATCCTTGCCTGCAAACCTCCCCTTCAGTCTCTCAAGGTATTTCCTGATCATCGCCGGATCTTTTTTTCTGTCGTATGACATCACCACCTCAGAATACTCCTCCGGAAGGTGACGATCCAGCTCCTCCTTGTATAAAATACAGGAGTTCCTGCTTGCAGCAACAACCATCGCCTTGAACCTCCCATCCACATTCTCCTGAAAATGCTCGGCGATATCCCTTGCCACGGTCTTGATCCGCTCCGGAGATTCAAGGAAGAGCACGAGAGGGTTCAGCCTCGATTTCACCTGCTCTTCTACCTTCTCGCGTATGGTATAGGGCAGCTCCTCAAACTCAACCTCAAGGAAGGTTTCAAGCATCTTTTTCTTGAGGTGGAGATCCTCAAGCCTTGGCTGATATGCGATCTTTACAGTGAAACCATCCCTTATCGAGTCTGTCACAAAGTATCTATCAAGATAATTCTCGACAGGAGGGTAACTGAACTCCATGTAAGTATCCTTCCCTCTCTTTGAGATTGGAGTTCCTGTCAGCGCGAAGAAGAAGGCACTTCTTAAAATTGTTTTCATCTGGGCTGCAAGTATTCCGTACTGCGTTCTGTGCCCTTCATCTATGAAGGCAACCACATTTCTCCGGTCTGATATGGTTTCCTTTTCTTCTGATACTTTTCTGATCTCTTTCTGGAGATTTGTCAGTTCTTCAGGTCTGAACTTATGAATAAGTGTTATAAATATACCCCTCTTACCCCGGTATCCATCAAAACTCAGAACCTCCTTGAGAGCCCCTGTCGAGTCTATGATCTCGGGCTCTACAATGTCAAGGGCGTAAAACTCCTCATAGAGTTGATCCTCAAGATCAATTCTATCAACAATGAAGAATATCGATGGATTTCCAAGTTGCGACATGTAATATAGCTTGTTTGCTGCAAAGATCATCGTTAACGTCTTTCCGGATCCCTGCCAGTGCCATATAAGCCCCTTGTTCTTCTCTTCTCTTCCCTCAAGGTTATCGATGACTCGATTGACCATCTTCTTCGCTGCCCTGTACTGCATGTACCTTGTTATCACCTTCGTAGCATTCCCAAACTCGATTCTGAAGAAGAGGAAGTCTTTGACTATTTCGAGCAGCGTATCTCCTGAAAGCATCCCTATCATGGAGTCTATGGAGTCCTTGAGATCTTCTCTCCACTCATGAGTCCTCACCTCCTCCTGCCATGGAACAATCGGGAAGTACTTTGCTCTGCTCTCGGCAGCCACCCCAATCTGGACATACTTGTAAAGCTCCGGAACTGTGTTCTCGTAATACTTGATATCTTTGTAAGCGGTAAACCAGCTCTCTGATAAGCTTGCCGGATTCTTGCATTCTATATTTACGAGAGGGATGCCATTGACATAGAGCATGATGTCAGTCCTGATCCGCTCCCTTCCATCGTAGTTCACCTGCTTGCTGACGATGAACTCGTTTTCACTGGCGGTTTCGTAATCGAAGAGCTGGACGTATCTTACGACTTTTTCCTTCTCAAATTTTACCGGAATGCCGAACTTGTAGATGTTTAAGATTTGCTTTGCTCCTTCGCTCCCAGTGCCTTCGAACCTGAGTTCGTTCAGAACATACCTGATCTCCTCGTCTCCGATGTCCATTTTTTCGTTTATTCTTTTCAAGGCTCTTGTGAGACGGGGTATCAGCAGAGGCTCTTTGTAATTGTCTCTCTCGAGTTCATCTGCCGGGATGAACGTCCAGCCGCTGCTCTGGAGTTTTTCTACGCTGTAGTCCTCGACAAGGGATTGTTCTGTGAATTTATTCATTGATTTGGTTTCACCCCGTCCAACATCTGATATTTCTCTTTTCAGACATAAACAACTTCTTTCATTACGTAAGGTTTTATTATAGGTTTTAAGGCGTCTGGAGTTACCAGATCAACCTTTGCTCCAAGTTTCTCGCTTAAGTGGTCTTCGAGTTCTGTGAACTTGGAGAACCCAACTGGTTTTTCAAACTCGATGAGTAAATCGATGTCGCTTTCCTCTGTCTGCTCACTTCTCGCATAAGAGCCGAATAAGCCGATGGTTTTCACGCTGAACTTTTTGCTGATGGAGGGGAGTTCTTTTTTCAGTGTTTTCAGGATTTCTTCTTTTGGTTTCATGGTTTTACTCTCTTTTCTCCGGTGAGTAGATCATTCATTAAGCCTTTTTTGATTCTTTCAAGTTTTTCTTTGCGTTTTGTTTCGAGTTCAAGTTTTTTATCGACTGTGCTGAGGATCTCGGCGATGTGGCGTTGTTCTTCGATTTTTTCAGGAA
>DAOVCM010000123.1 GCA_030670015.1 Candidatus Bathyarchaeota archaeon | reverse complement strand
CTGTAAGCCATGAGGAACGCGTAGAGCGTGTCGGCTTTTACCCTAATCTCGCGGCGGCTCTTATCAAATATCTCGATCCGCCCCTCCTCCACGTGAGCAGATCTGAACTCTACATCGTATTTTCCGCCGAACTCCCGGGCGAACCACTCGATATCGAAGGGTGTCCACCAGCGGAAACAGGTTTTGAAAAAGGGTTGCATCTCAGTCTCCGCGGCTAGAAATTGCTTTAATTTAAGCAGGATCTGTTCGATTATCCTACTCACAAGGGTTCAAATTAAGAAAATGGAGACTGTGATATCAACATTATCCACGTGTGAAACGTTTCTGTCTGATCTATAATGATTGATATTAGGTGTACACAGAAAAAGATGGAAAAAAGAGGGTTTAACTTAGTAGGCTGTTGAAGAGCAGCTTGTATGTGCCGTGGGTCTGAGCCCTGAGCTGTGTTCTGAATCCGATGAGGACTATCCGTCCCTCGCCATAGCGGGCTATTACCATAGCAGTCTTTCGCTTCAGCTTCTCCTCGCCTATGAGCCACCCGCTCTCCAGGATGTCCCGCTCCGGGTAGCTGATGACCACCTCGTATCTGTCGTTGTCCCCGGATGGGAGGATCTCAAAGGCGGGGCTGTTCCAGAAGAAGATAAGGCTGTCGCCGGGCATTCCGTAAGCCGTAGGATGGCAAGTGTCTACACAGGCCTTTAATGTGGACCCCGGGCAGAAGAACTCCTTCGGTGGAACGTCGTCAAGAACGTTCCTCAGCTTCAGCTCGAACTTATTTATGGCGAGCTCGCACGCCGCGTTGAAGGTGATGAGGGTGCCGCCGTCCTCGACAAATTTCTTCAGGTTCTCGACTCCCTCCTCGCCTATTCCGCTCCTGTACTCCGGTGGGAAGCTGGGTAGGGGCCACCATGGGAAGTGCTCGTCCCACCACTTCTCGATCTCCAGGCCAGTGATAAGGGCCTCTGGGTCGTCTGGGAGGATTATGATATCTAACCGCTTCTTCAGGTCGCCCTTCTTGATATCGCCGTCCATCAGCGTTTTGTAGGGGAACTCGAACTGCTCTAGGACGAATCGGGTCCACCCCTCATCTATGTTCCCGCCCCAGTAACGCTGGTACATGCCAACACGTAAGTTGTTTATCAACGTCTTCTCTTCGACATCCTCGCCTAGGGGGTGGAACACTAGGTGTAGCTCCTCAGCCAGCTTCTTCAGGGACCCTGGTTCAGCCTCGCTGACGATGAAGGAGCCGTCAGGCAAGCTGATGCCTTCGCATTTGATGGGGCAAGTGGCGCGGGACACCTTAGCTCCCTCGCCAAGTAGCCTGTTGACAGCGACGAAGCTGTTGTTTATCCTGGGATCGAGGACATACCCGTATTCAGACACCCCCGGGATACCTCCCTCGGGCCAGGTTACCTCATCGACTCGCTCCAGGTTGCCTCCTGTGATAGAATTAACCGGGTCAACGCTGACTCCCATAAACTCTGCCATCGTGTCCGTCGCAGTATCTTGAGGTCTGAGAGGTGCTCCGTCTCTGCCGCGTGTCCAGGCAGTATCCGGGTAGAGGGTCCGCCCGAGAAGTGTCCTCACCAGCCCGCTCTTGGGTTGAGCGAGAGAGACAACATAGGAGCCTGTGGGGTAGACGACGGCGTCAGCAGCCAGGTCCTCACGTGCAATGTGGACCTCAATACCCTGAATGATGAGTTTTTTCACCATCTTGGCGGTGGTAACGGGGTCATGTTGGTCGGATGGGATAACATATGCGGCCGGACTTCCGCACGCCCCTCTCTCCGTCTGCCTCTTAGCCTTCAGATATGCGTTCCTGAGCACCGTTTCCTTATGCCTTGCGGCAATATCCAGAGTGGCCCAAGCCGAGATCTTCTGCTGCTCGACGATGTCCCGGAGCTTCCACCACCCTCCAGACCATGGATGGGGAAAGTTGGTCTGAGGATCATAGGTGGGGAGTGTCCCACGGCTGTCTCCCTTCAGCTGGCCTGGATGGATGTAGAGGGGCGTCGCAAGCTTGGCGTTGGCGGATTCTGTGAGCATGCCGGCGATGTTGTGGTAGATTGTGATCCAGTGGAATCCCAAGTGTCCCCACGCTAGGAACTGGGCGGCGTTGATGATTCCGGTTTTCCCTGCCTCCTCCAGCCTGTAGGCCATGTGGGCGCCATACCAGCTATGCTCCCTCCAGATCAGAGGATCAGCGTGGGGGTGGATGGGTTCACAGTACGGCGGCACGTAGAACCGTGCACCGTAGCTTCCCATGTGGTGGTGGTCAACATAGGCTTGGGGTTTCCAGTCTCTGAACATGATCTTCGCCATGTACTTGGACTCGACCATGTTGGTCTGGAAGGCGTCCCTGTTGTTGTCGTGGCCTACGTACTTGTGGTACAGCCAGGGGAGGCCTACACCCTCGTACTCGGTGTCCAGCCATCTGTTGTACCAGTCAGTTACCATAATCTGTCCGTCTGGGTTGAAGCACGGTACCATGAGGAAGACGACGTTCTCCAAGATGCGTCTGGTCTCCTCGTCCTCTCGTGTTACGAGTTCATAGGCTATTTCGGGCGCCATCTGTGTGCCCCCAATTTCAGTTGCGTGAAGGCTCATGGACTGGCAGATGACGGCTTTACCACGTACGATGAGCTGCTCTACCTCATCGTCAGAGAGGCCTCGAGGGTCGCTGAGCTTGAGGTTGTTCCCTCTGATCTGCTCAAGGTTGCCGATGTTTTCAGCGGAGGAGATGATGACTAGTAGAAACGGGTTACCCTCTGTGGAAGGCCCCATGTCGACGACCTTGATTCTGTCACTCTGTTCTTTAAGCTTGTCGAAGTACCCAACTATCCTATCCCATCGGGCGATCTTCCTGTCACTTCCCAGCTGGAAGCCGAAGAACTCCTCTGGGGAAGTTATTTGGCTAGTCATAGTAATTCATTTCAGGTATGGATTAATCATCCTTAAAACTGTGATGCTGTTCCCCTAAAATAGAAGGGTTTTTCCACGCTTATAGTTGTATCTAGTCAAATAAGCTACGTTATTTTAAGATTCAAGCAAAAAAAATTGATGATTTTTAGCTTATACGGTAGAAAAAGCCGGAGATTATCTCGTTTTTAAATTCCGCTGATAAATCATATATAATATAAAGGATAAATAAGCCTCTGGAGAAATCTGATAATGTCAATAATCATAGCTGGAAGAGCATTAGGTCTATTATTACTAGCCGTCATAGTTGCAGCGATTCTATGGTACATGCAACAGGCTTATTCGGGTAAAATGCCTAACCTGAGACGTCTACAGGCTGTCGATGTAATAGAGGAGATCATAGGACGATGTGTGGAGATGGGTCGTCCTGCTTGGTACCTTATGGATACTGTCAGCATGACTACACCAAGCGTGTTGGCGCCTACCGTGGCGGCTTTCCAGATCCTAGCATACACCGCTAGGATGGCCGCCAGACTTGGAGCTACGTTCTTTGTACCTGTGACGCAGGGTCTTGCATACGCTATAGCGAACGACATCGTGGAGGAAGCGTACAGGGCGGAGGACAAACTCGAGGCTTTCGACCCTCTCGGAACGGTCATGTATCTGCCCGACGGGGCAGACAGAATGTATATCATCAACCACATGTGGAGTGACCGTATAGCGGGAGCATTCTTCATGGGTAGCTGGTATCACAAGGCAGTGATATTCACCGAGAACGCCGCAAGGGTAGGGGCGCTCTCCCTCGGGGGGACAGACACGACTCACAACATACCCTTCCTGGTCGCAATATGCGACTATAGCATCATAGGCGAAGAGCTGTACGCTCTAGGAGCCTATGTGTCACAGGACCCTACCCAGTCTTCCTCGCTCGCAGGCCAGGATATCGGCAAATACATCGCACTGATCCTGATCCTACTGGGATCAATACTTGCTACAGTTGGCTTCGACATATCCAGTATCTTCACATGGTAGGTGAAATGAATGTCTGAAAGATTGTATAAAATACAAATCCCCATCTGGCTTACAGCCATCTTCGGAATACTGATGTTAGTCGAGTTCTTCTTCTCAGTGCCCAAAGGGATCACGGATATCAACGTGACGCTTAGGTCGTTTGTGACCATTGTATCCGCGGCCGCTCTCATCTTGGGAGTAGTCATCCTCACCATAGCCCATGCCAGAACGATCTCAACCCAGAAGAGCGGATGGTACTACAGCCTCATCTTCATGGCAGCGTTGATAATTA
>DAOVCM010000085.1 GCA_030670015.1 Candidatus Bathyarchaeota archaeon | reverse complement strand
GAAGGCTGTGAGGCAGGTCAAAGCCGGCACCATAGCCTACTGGCCAATGGGTGACGCCCTGTGCATTTATCACAGCGACACATCCGCGTACAGCCCTGTGAACAGGGTCGGCAGGGTGACCGAGAACCTGGATCTGTTCAGTATGATGAGAAGCGGGTCGAAGATCAGGATCGAGAGAGCCTAGTGGTCGTAAGAGCCTGTGTGGGAGAAGGGGGAGGTCTTCTCATACTTTGTACAGCTTTCTCCATTCAAGGCAGTTGTGTCTGTCCTCGTGTGCGTGTGTTGTGACCCCCTCCTCCCCCTCAGGGACATCTCGTGGGAGGTGGTTTTTTCATCTTCTGTTTTTATTTTCGCTTGTGTTTCTTACGCCTTTTGAGTTTTATGGGATACTGTTCCGACCGTGTTCCGTACGGCAACCGTTCGAACTCTCTGTGCCTTATTGTTTGGTCTGCTTTTAGTGCTGAGAAGCCTGAAATAACGTTGAAAACCGTTTGTCTAAAGCTTTAACCCTTTTTTCTATCTGTTGGGGCGTGAACGTTGGTTTCTGCGGGGTTTTTACAGTGTTTTAAATTGTCTGTGTTAAGAAAAGGATTAGAATTAGGGTAAGAGCTTGGTTTCAGCGAGCTTCTCCACCGCTCTGATGACAGCCTGGGTGCCCTTCTGTCTGAGCCCCTCGGCGTCTAAGCTTCTGTACATCTGTTGGACGACGGATGTTCCTAGTAGGGGCATGTTAACGTCTGCGGCCGTCTCCATGATGAGTCTCAGGTCCTTCAGGTAGTCTTTCACCTTGAATCCTGGCTCAAGATCTCCTTTAAGGAGCTTTACGCCGTTGTTGGTAAGCTGCCAGCTTCCGGCGGCGCCTCCTGAGACGGCGGCATGGGCTTTTTCCAGATCTACGCCGGCTTTTGATGCGAACATGAGGGCCTCAGCTACTCCGAGCATGTTCATGCCAACAAGTATCTGGTTGCAAAGTTTGACCGTCTGACCCATTCCGTTGCCGCCGACAAGGGTTATGGTTTTCCCCATTGCTTCGAGGATTGGGAGGCACTCGTTGAAAACTTCTGGGTCGCCTCCGACCATGATGCTCAGGGTTCCTTTCCTTGCGCCTATGTCGCCACCGCTGACCGGGGCGTCCAGCATCTTAACCCCCTTCTTCTCCAGCTCCTGGGCGATCCGTTTGGTTACTGAGGGAGAGATGGTGCTCATATCGATGACTGTTGTCCCGGCCCTTGCTCCACGGATCACCCCGCTCGGACCGAGGAGCACCTCCTCGACGTCGGCGGAGTCTGTCACGATGTCGATGACGATATCGGATCTCTCCGCTACCTCGCTAGGAGACCCCGCTCCCTTCGCCCCTGCGTCCAGGAGGGGCTTCATCTTCGACCGGGTCCTGTTCCAGACAGTGACGGGGAACCCCGCCTTCAGCAGGTTCATGGACATGCCGCTTCCCATGAGGCCCAGGCCTATGAATCCTATACGCTTCACAAATTTCACCGTGAGTACAGGTGTGTCCCTGTCTCTAAATCCTTTCGCCTAGCGTCCGGCTGTCCTCTTCAGGATAAGCAGGTAGTGGCTTCCTGCTAGGCCCATTAGGATGAGGGCGATGCCGAGGATGAGCATCTGGTTCGCCCTCTTCGAGTCGTACACTATCTTGGTGCTCCTGTAGGAGACCAGCATTCCACCGAACATGAGTAGCGTGAGGACCATGCTTACGAGGCTCTCGTTGAGGGTCTGCTCCCCCGGGTACGGGTGGACGGTGATCCAGCCTCCCTGAGGGCCCGGGAAGATGGTTGGAGGGTTGTCTATCATGTCGTAGATACCTCCTCCGGCGAGGAACGCCGTGAACAATACGACGACCCCGGCTATGAGGGTCATGGATACCTTGGGGCCACGCCAGCCCCTCTTCTCCAGGCTGCTGATGAATCTCTTTATCCTTCTACTTATCGATGATATGCCATTGGACCCCCTTCAGGGACATTAAGTTGTATAATGCGTGATATATGGCTTTTTCTTGGTGTCTCATGCTGAGATTATTACAACTCTTTAAATTTCGGTCTTTCACAGGAATATCGGGGGATGCAGGAGTGCCGCAGAAGGTGTTATGCTCTGAGTGCAGCTATCTCCTCTATGAGGGCGACATCCTCAAGTCTCCTCAGGACATCATCAAGAAATTCGACGGGCGGTGCCCGAAATGCAACAGGAAGCTGAACTTTTCCATCGACAGCGTCACCATAGCTCCCTGTGAAGACGAGGGTAACCGGTGAACTAGGCCTGACTGTCTGGCGCTGAATAATAGTTTTAACTCTCGTGTGCCATTAAGGTACCGAGGTATCATTTTGGATCTTAGGAAGACCCACATCTATGCCTACCACGCTGAGCATGGGAACATCGTCGACTTCGGTGGCTTCGCGATGCCCGTGTGGTTCGAGGGCATCATCCCCGAGCATCACGCCGTCCGGAACGCCGTTGGCATTTTTGACACAAGCCACATGGGTAGGGTGATGGCAGAGGGTCCCGACACGGAGAAGTTCCTCAACCACGTAGTCACAAACGATGTCTCGAAGCTGGAGCCGATGAAAGGCCTGTACACAGTCATGTGCCTACCAGACAGTGGCATCGCGGACGACCTCATCATCTACAAGATGAATGCGGAAAAGTTCTTCGTCGTCTATAACGCTGGCACCAGGGAGAAGGACTTCGCCTGGCTGGAGGAGCACTCAAAGGGCTTCAATGTAGAGCTTGAGGACCTCTCCAACAAGATGGCGATGATCGCAGTGCAGGGACCGAAGGCCGAGGAGACCCTGCAGAAGATCTGCAAAAAGAGCCTCTCAGAGGTAGGGCGGTTCAACCTGGCAATGGCAACGATATCAGGGTATAAGGTCATGCTGGCTAGGACAGGCTACACAGGGGAGGACGGCTTCGAAATCTTCATTCCGGATTGCCCTCTCTCAAACCCTGAGAAGGCGCTGAAGATCTGGAACGATCTAGTGGACGCAGGTGCAGTGCCCTGCGGCCTCGGGTCACGGGACAGCCTCAGGCTGGAGGCGGGGCTCAACCTGTACGGTAACGACATAGATGAGGAGACCAACCCGCTTGAGGCCCGGCTCAGGTGGGTTGTGAAGTTCAAGAAGCCGGACGGCTTCATCGGCAGGGAAGCTCTTCTCAAGGTGAGGGAGGAGGGCGTGAAGAAGACTCAGGTCGGAATCAAGATGGTGGAGAGGGGCATACCTCGTCACGGCTATGAGGTCTTGGACGGAGGCCAGGTTATCGGCGTCGTTACAAGCGGCGGCCTGGCTCCCAGCTTAGGGTATGGAATAGCCATTGGATATGTATCAAAGATGTACTCAAAGCGTGGAACGTCGGTGAAGATCAGGATCAGGAAGAGGCTCGTGGAGGGAAAGATTGTTAAGTCTCACCCATTCTATGATGATTCCGTGTACGGTTGGAAGAGGGGTAAGAAATGAGTGAGGAGTATAAAATTCCGGAAGACCTCTACTACACGGAGGAGCACGAGTGGGCGAGAAAGCTTGACGACGGCACCGTCATCGTAGGCGTCACCGACTACGCGCAGAAGCAGCTCCACGAGATCGTATACGTCGAACTCCCAGATACGGGGAGCGAGACGGGTCAGATGGAGGTAGTTGGTGCCGTCGAGTCGGTGAAGGCAGTCTCCGACATGAACTGCCCCATAGGTGGCACCGTCGTCGAGGCCAACGAGGAGCTGCTTGACAGCCCTGAGCTCATCAACGAGGACCCATACGGAGAGGGATGGATCGCGAAGATCCAGCCATCCGACCTGGACGAGGACCTAGCGAGGCTGATGGATCCGAAGGCTTACAGGGAATACGTCGCAGCGCAGGCGCATTGAGCTGCATGCGGGGGTTCCCAAGTGGCCAAAGGGGGTAGGTTCAGGTCCTACTGGATTAGTCCTACGTGGGTTCGAATCCCACCCTCCGCACCATTTTACCAGTAAACCTTATCTACTATGAAACTCTCCGTTTTTCCTGAATCTCGGTAGAAATATATGGTGATCAGGGACAATATCCTTGGTGCCACCTTTTATCGAGAAAAAAAGGCTTTACGAATGGTTTTAGAGGCCAGTAAGTAAACTCATTCCATAATAATTTCAAAGATTATGGCTCATCTGGCAAAATATTTTCATCAAGACGAAGAAAAGTGGGAGATAGTTGGTTTACCCCATGATTTAGATTACGTCATTGTTAGAGAGGATATGAGCCAGCACGGGATTAAGGCCGATGCGGATGACTGAATGGAGATATTAGGAGGTCCTTCCCCGTGAGCGGATTCTCCTCCTCGGAGCGAAGAAATTGCACGCCGCCCTACTCTTCTCCAGCACTTTCCCGAGTTTGGCGCAGTAGAACGTCTTCATGGAATACTTCCTGCATTCCTCGCAGGTCCTCTTCCTCGAATAGCCCCGGAAACTCCTGCCCCTATTACTCCGACTTCGTGCCCTGCCTGTTCCTCGCATCTCGTCGCCCTCCAAGGATCATGCCCGTGCCAGTTGCCGCATCCTCTCGTAGAGGACGACGGCCGCGGCCGCGCCCACGTTGAGAGATGTGATGCTACCCAGCATGGGGATCCTGATGACGGAGTCGCATCTATTTAAGAGGGAATCGTTTATCCCCCGGTCCTCGCCGCCCAGGACGAAGGCGACAGATCCAGTGAGCCTTTCCCGATAGTAGTCCGTGGCCCCCTTGGGGTCGACCGCCACCAGTTTCACCCCTTCCTGTTTCAGGAGCTTCGCTGCCTGGAAGAGGTTGTCCCTGATGATGGGTACGTGGAGCCCGCCCCCCATTGAGGCCCGGAGGACGACGGGGGTGAGCCCCACGCTCCCTTTCTTGGGGATCACCACGGCGTCGACCCCCGTGGCCTCCGCAGTCCTGAGTATGGATCCGAGGTTCATGGGGTCGTAGAGCCTGTCGATGAGGATCAGGGTGATGTCTTCCTGGTTCTGGGCGAGGATCTCTTTGAGGGTGGAGGCTTTCGGGGGCTGAATTAGGGCGATGACCCCTTGGTGGCGCCCGGACTCGGAGATCGGGTCGAGGCGCTTCTTCGGAACGTACTCTACTTGGACGCTCCGCTCTCCGGCGAGGCGCAGGATCTCCACAATCTTGGCTTGGTCCTCGATCCCCCTCGCCAAAAGAACCCTCTCCGGCCTCAGGGTCTTCAGGGTCTCATGGACGGGGTTCCGTCCC
>DAOVCM010000213.1 GCA_030670015.1 Candidatus Bathyarchaeota archaeon | reverse complement strand
GTCTTCCCGACTCTTATTCCACACAAGGGGAAGAGCCTTAACGCTCTGTCCGTTTTCTGGTTCTCCAAGACCGACGGGATTTTCCCCAACCACTTCCTGGAAGCAGTGGATGAACGCTCCATGCGTGTGCTCAAGGCTGAGAGAATCGACGTCGAGTGGGTGTGCCGTGCCTATCTGTACGGTTCTGCATGGAGGGCCTATCGGGATGGCGTCAGAACAATTAGTGGTGTTGAGATCCCTGATGGGCTTGTGATGGCAGAGGAACTGCCTGAGATTATTATGACCCCAACGACAAAGAGCGAAAAGGGACACGACAGAGAGATCACACGCGCCGAGGCAATAGGCTCAAACCTTGTCACAAGGGACGAATGGCTTGAGCTTGAGGAGGCCACTTACAAGCTTTTTAAGTTCTACCGCTCAGAGGCGAAGAGGCGAGGCTTCATTATCCCCGACTTCAAGCTGGAGTTTGGAAGACGAGAGGGTCGTCTCATCCAGATCGACGAGCCGCCTACTCACGACTCGGCGCGTTTCTGGGCTAAGGAGTTCTACGAAGTGGGTAAGTCGCAGGAGGCTACCTGCCTCGACAAAGAGTTTCTAAGGGAGAGCCTTCGGAGGATTGGGTATAGCGGAGACGGTCCACCGCCTGTGATCCCCGCTCCTGTGGTCCGGGAGGTATCTAAACGGTGCGTCGCATCCGTGCAGGTGCTCAGCGGGACCAAGAGCTTGGCTGATTTCAACTTGTATACCGTTGATGATGTAATGGAGGAGCTTGAGGCCTGAGCCTGAAAGAGAGCTGTGGGGTCTATGGCGCACGCGCCTATGACGGGGAGGTTTTCCCCTATCTCTACTGGGGGATGCTAGCTCAGAACCATAGGGGCCACCAGAGCCACGGCTTCGCCACCTACAATGGGGGTCTTGAGTTCTACTCAGAGCTCGGACTCATACCGCCTGTGACCGAGTTTGGTATTAGGAGCAGGGTCCGGGTGTTGAAGGGGAGTGTAGGCATTGCCAATGTGCGTTACGCCACCTCTGGCTCCTCAGATGTCAAGTCGCTTCGGAGAAACGCGATGCCGATTCACGGTGAATGTGGAAATAACGCTGTAACGATATCCTTCAACGGGAACGTGGTGAACGTACGCGATCTTCAGCAGCAGGTTGGTGTTGACAGGAATTGTTCAGACGCCCACGCCCTCTGCCGTCTCATCTTAATCAAGTCGACGGAGACGGGCTCCATCGAGGAAGCGGCTCGGAAATGTATGGAGGTGGTGGATGGCTCCTTCTCTATAACAGGCATAGATAACGAGGGCACTCTGTTTGCGTTCAAGGATCCAGTCGGCGTCAAGCCTCTTTGCTATGGCTGTAGCGACGGTATCAAGGCCTTCAGCTCAGAGAGCGTTGGCCTAGATATTAACGGCATCGACCTGGAGCGAGAACTCAGGCCTGGTGAATTCATGAAAGTCGAAGACGGGTGTGTAACCCGTGAGCAGTTAGCCTCCTGCGGGCGAAGGGCCTTCTGCGCTTTTGAATTCGCTTACTTTGCTAGACCCGATTCCTTGTTTGGTGATACATACGTCTACCGGGCAAGACAGAATTTTGGTGTTAACCTAGCTCAGAGGTACTATGACAAGGCCTTGAGGTGTGATGTTGTTATTTCCCTGCCTGAGACAGCTAACGATGCTGCTTACGGTTTCCACGAGGCATCCGGGCTACCATGGGATATGGCAACGAGACGTCACAGATACGTCACCCACAGGGCGTTCATAACGGGAGGAAGAGAGAGGCAGAACGTCGTCGTTAGGAAGGTGAACCTTCTCAAACCCCGAGTTAATGGTAAGCGGTTGGCAGTAGTAGACGATAGCATCGTCCGTGGGGATACAACCAGAAACATGGTGAGGCGTCTCAGAGCTGCAGGAGCCGAGGAGGTTCACTTGTTCATCACATTTCCTCGTATCACTGGTCCTTGCTTCTACGGTATCGACATGGCCACGTATGGTGAACTCATTGGCGCTTGGAGGGAGCCTGAGGAGGTAGCGGAGGAGGTAGGGGCTAATAGCGTCAACTATCAGACGATAGAAGACTATGTAAATGCCACGGGAATGCGGCGGAACCAGCTATGTTTTGGCTGCGTGACAGGGGAGTACCCGACGCCCATGGCGAACCAGATGGTAAAGGAGATGAAACAGCGCCTCACACTAGGGGAAGAGGAAATGGGACGCATATACGAATTTCATAGAGGGCAATAGCAAAGTGTTATCTTGTTTACGGCATCTCCTCAAGTTCTCTTCTCATTATTTTGGAAGTATTTCATCTAATCGTTTTTTTCTTCACTCTCTCTCTTCTTTCGGAGTATAAGGTATATCTGAAATGTTTGAAAAATTGTATAGTGAATGCGATATTTAGCGTATGTTTTTAATTATCTTACATGCTTCCAACAGGTTCAATAAGGAAGTGTGGAAGTAGTTTTGTTTGTCACATTGTCGAATAGTCGATCATAGTACCTGCATGCACCTTTGTGACGGTAATTAGATCATTTATTGTCGTGTACTCGTCAGCAGCAGCTTCATTATACACGGTTGGACCGAAGACGACCGAGGGGATGCCACGTGCTCGGAAGAAGCGGCAATCATTTCCTCCAGGAGTGAAGCTGAGTAGGGGTTTTTCTCTGGTTACCTCTGTTGCGTTTTTGACCATAGCTTGGTATATTTTTTCGTTTGTTGAGGTATAGCTGGCGGGAAATAGGACTGAGGGGTCCTTGATCTGCTCGTACGCAATGGTGGGATCTATTCTGTATAATCGTTTTTCTAGTTCTTTATATAATTGGGACCAGGATATCCCGAGGGGTAGTCTCACGTCCACTTCAACCTCGCAGGTGCCTGGTATGATGTTGACTTTA
>DAOVCM010000183.1 GCA_030670015.1 Candidatus Bathyarchaeota archaeon | reverse complement strand
GTGAAGTAGTGTAAACTAACCTTGATGATAACCTTCATCGTACAGCGCAAGGATGTTGCATATGGGGGTTATGGGTTGGATGTTGTGGCATGGGGCCAGGATATAGCCTCCGTCTCTACCCAGAATGTTTACGTTATCTTTGACTTCTCTGCGGACCTCCTCTTCTGAACCAAAGGGCAGAGTGTACTGATTGTCCATACCCCCGTGGAAGACTATCTTATCGCCAAAGTCGCGTTTAAGCCCTTCTCGATCCATTCCTTGGCACTTCCACTGGATAGGGTTCAGAACATCGACACCAGCCTCGATCATATCTGGTATAATCCGTCTTATGGCTCCGTCACTGTGAAAGAAGGCATACACACTATGATGGTGAGCAAGCTCTATCATGCGTTTCATCCGAGGTATAAAGAACTCGTGGATGTGAGCAGGTGAAAACAGAAGCCCCGTCTGGGAACCCAAGTCTTCCGCAACATAGCTTAGCAGGACCTTGCCGGGAATTTGTTCGTAAATTAATTTGGTGTTGTCATAACAGAAATCGAACATCTTATCGAGGCAGAAATGTACAATATCAGGGTTTAGAATGAGATCGGCAAAGGCTTGTTGTTGCCCACGCAGGTTTTTATAATCTAGGAATGGTTCCGAACCTCCTCCTTGAATGGGATAGTCCTCATATCCTACAATCTGATCGGAGATCCCTGAATAATCGTACAATTCCGTGCTGGGCCAAGTAATATTTTTCTCGATCTCTCGAAGCGTCTTGTACTCGGCTAAAGGATGGCAGATGCACTCCCTATATACACCCGTTCCATAATTCACATTCCTATAACGGCAACCAAAGATGTCTGCGTCTTCAGGGATAGGCGGTCCCACATAATTTGGTTTCACTTTGATGACGGCATCTATGTGCAGATGTTCATAAATCTCCTTAAGGCTAGTACAGCCAAGATACTGCACTAGTTTTTGTGTAACCTCGTCTGTAGCCCAATAATCCATAGGAACTCGATCCGGTTTTCGACCCTTGAGAACTGCAAACCAACGTTCTTTGGGCGTCATCGTCTCCTCTGTCATTTTGTCCTCATCCCTGAATTCACGAGTATAATACTTCTCTCCCAATCCACTCTCGTTTCTTATCAAGATAATGTCTATACCTTGCGAAAGAGACCTCCGGCGGGCAACGATGATCCACCATCAGAATAAATCTCCCTTCATTGAGCAATGGAGTTAGCCTACTAAACTTCTTTGCAATAGCCTTCTCCCCCTCGATCAGAGCTAACTTATCTACATCACCCAGTAGTAATACCTGTCGCCTGAATTTCTCTCTCCTCGAGTATTCTTTCTGGTAATGTCGGCCATAAACCACCACGTATTGGCAACCATTCACAGCAATCCCACCCCTCTAGTCCAAGGTAAAGCTCGACATCTCTATTGGTTCTTCTTTCCAGCGGAAGCCCTTCCCTGTGCCATCTGTCAATGGTTTCAGTCCAATATCCAAACTCATAATCGCATACTCTATCAACAGTTTTAAATTGAAATACACTCAGGAAGCGTTCTCTATGCTTCAACTACGTCATCACCACGATGATGTTTCATCTTATCTGGTAAGAGTATTAAAATCCAAGAGGAAAAAGAGCTTATTCCTTTCAGTAGAGTTCATGTGAGGATTGCCTTCTCGCCATCTTGGCATAATCTTACATTATTGTTACAGCTTTTCTCTGCGTTGAAGGGTCCAAGTTGAGATTAAATATACTTCGCATATCTAAGGGAGTGATGATGGGATAAACAAGGGTAGTCGATGCTATTTGCAGGTATTAGTAAAATCTCTAGATAAAATTATCCTCTTATTCGAAAGCGATATATCTCATATATCACTTTACATGAATGGTGAGCTTAATGAAAATCAGAGAGGGGTTTAAAGGAATTCTCTGTCTACCAGTAACACCACTCACAAAAGATGACGAGATCGATGAGGATGCTCTCCGTTCCGTCGTGGACATAATCATAGAAGAAGGAGCGGACGCACTGGTACCAACAGGAGCCACAGGAGAGTTCGCTTACCTCATGCATGAGGAAAGAAAAAAAGTACAGGACATCGTTCTAGATCAGGCAAACGGGAGAGTCCCCGTAATTGCAGGTACTGGAGCCACAAACACGAAGGAGGCACTGATATACACCCAGTATGCAAAGGATATAGGCTGCGACGGGGTGTTGCTCTCCCTCCCGATCCTGCTTAAGGCTAAGGACGAACAGACCTACAACTACTTCGAGAAGATAGCGCCCAAGGTGGATATACCCATCATCGTATACAACAATCCGGCCATCAACGTGTCGGTTTCACCCCAGCTTGTGGAGAAGCTAGCTACAGACTTCGACACCGTCGTCTCATACAAGGAGGACGACTTCAACTACCACCGTTTCGCAGAGATCATATGGCGATGCAAGGACAAGATTACTATCTTCAGCGGAAGCTCATACGCAATCCTGCCATTCCTAGTTTTAGGGGGTCATGGAGGCTTAGTGGCTGAGTTCCAGGCATTTCCTGATCTAGTTAAGGGTGTCATTGAGGCCTTTAATAAAAATGACTTGACCAAGGCACTGGAGTTCCATGAGAAACTCATGGAGATACGCATAGCAGTCATGACCCACTTCGGGAATGCGAGTTTCGCTGCGAGGTATAAGGCCCTTTTAAAACTTAGAGGCGTAGATATGGAATTGACCGTCAGGCATCCGCATACTCCAGTGACTCCAGAACAACTGAAGAACGCAGAATCCGTATTCACTAGACTAGGTCTTCAAAAAGTCCGTTAATATTTCCTTTTTTTTCACATTGTGCGCGCCAGCTTGTAACGTAATTGATTGGTCAAATCTATGAGGCGCGCGAATACAAACCTCGCGAATGCCCCAGCGCGCGCTTTAGAGGCTACCTCATCTTTATCTCAGTGTTCTGGTTGTAGAATCTGTACCCTCAGGGCTTCTACCAGCCTCGTTGTGGTACGTTTTTTGTGAGGAATAGGCCGTGTTTTTGCTAGGATTCATCCGTAGAAGCATTGATATCCTCAAGCCATCCGGCGAAAGGCGTGTTTTTCACAGTTATCTCGTCTACCCCCCCCCCCTCCTCTATTCTAGTTCTCTCTCCAGCCTGTCTCTGCACCCGTAGAGGTAGAGAATAGTCTTGTTGAGGGTGTTTATTGTTCAGATGCTCCTTATGATGGAATTCTTTTGCTTGTTCCATGGCGCGCGTCAGTATGTAACGTTATTTGCATCTCTCCGCATACAGCAGTTGATTTTTGTGTTGGATAAGCTTAATTCTGT
>DAOVCM010000059.1 GCA_030670015.1 Candidatus Bathyarchaeota archaeon | reverse complement strand
AGATGATAGGAACCAAGGCTACTAGAACTGACATCATCGACACTCTCTTCAAGCGGGGCTACATTGAGGGCAAAACGATCGAGATTACTGAACTCGGCTTCACAATAGTAGATACCCTTGACCGCTACAGTCCTGAGATCTTGTCGGTTGAGATGACCAGAAACCTTGAGCAGGATCTTGAATTAATTCAAACCGGCGATATCTCATCGGTCGAGGCGGTGGAGAAAGCCATAGAGGTGCTTAAGCCGATACTCTATAAGTTTAAGGAGAATGAGAAGCTCATAGGCGCTGAGATCAACGAGGCGTTGAAGACTGAGGCTCAGAGGGCAAGTACACTTGGTAAATGCCCTGTGTGTAAGAACGGGGAGATCAGGGTTATCCGAAATAGAAAGACGGGTAAGAGGTTCGCTGGCTGTAACAACTATTTCAATGGCCTCTGCAGCGTCAGCTATCCCCTACCACAGAACGGAAAGATCCAGGCAACAGGAAAAACCTGTATGCAGTGCGGCGCACCAATTATAAATGTCATTAGACGGGGGAGGCGTCCCTGGAAGCTCTGTATAAACACAGATTGCCCAACGAAGAAGAAGTATGAGGATGATGGCAATGGAGGATAGTTGCAGGCTGTGTCGAAGGAGGCATGAAGAGGGTTCTGAATACTGCGTTTATCATCAACAGGCTTTCAGAAACCTGGAAGAAGCCTATTCATCTTGGAGGAGGGCTCTCAATCTTGGATGGGAAGACTTTCTCAAAGTAGTTTCTGAGGAACAGGGTACTGGCAGATGGGCTTGTGAGGTGGCTGTAAGTCTCTTAAATCAAGATGTCTAAAACCGTGAAAAATTTAGGAAATGTTTACAAACATATTGATTATGAAAGAAATTAGATTATTTTAAAACTGTTTAAGAAATACAGTATTTTTGTAAATGCTAGTAAGCAGAAACATATGGCTCCTGCTACGATAATCCAGTTAACCACTTTTCCCTTCATCATACGGGTTCCAACCGTTTTCAATCGCTCAAATAGTCTAATCGTAAGGTGTAACTTGTTTATTCTAACCAGTATTAATAATATGTATTTATAAAATATGATGAATCATAATTTCTGAATATAGTTACTAAGTACAAAGATCTTATTTCAGATCAAGATAAATAGATGATTCCCGTACACTTATCACTTTGATATATAATATCTCATTAGTTATAATGTAGTTTCATGTATTTCTATTCCTGCTAAATGTCATAAAAAAACAGTTTTTTAGATGACAATATTTCCTGATGTTGTAAAAATTATTGTGAACGCATAGTAGATATTCTTGAGGGATTGATAAGTTCCTGGGTTAAATTTCAGCAATATCGTGCTTCGATAAAGTGTGGTTGTGAACGTTTTTAAAGCCGATTTTACTCCCATAACGAGAGGATTTTCCTTGAATGTCTATATGGATCATGAGGCCAGCCGTCCAGTCGATCCTCTAGTGTTGGAGGCGATGATGCCATACTTCTCCGAGAAGTTCGGTAACCCTGCCTCCTTCCATAAACTGGGCTTTGAGGCACAGAGAGCGATGAAAACAGCTCGTGGGCAGGTGGCATCCTTGATCGACGCTCAAGAATCTGAGATCATCTTTACATCATCTGCTACAGAGTCAAATAACCTAGGGCTCATTGGAGCAGCGAGGAGGCATCGGAAACGTGGTAACCGGATAGTGGTATCCGGTATTGAGCATATCTCCGTCCTAAATGTTTGCAAGGAGCTTGGTAGAGAGGGATTTGAGATCAAGTATGTGCCTGTGGACAGTGAAGGCATTATAGAACTGGATAGATTATCTGAACTTGTAAACGACGAAACGGTCCTAGTCTCAGTTATGGTTGCCAACGGGGAGATAGGGACGATCCAGCCGGTGAAGGAGGTAGCAGAGGTGGCCCATCAGCATGGGGCGTTATTCCACACTGACGCTACAGCAGCCGCCGGACAGATATCGTTGGATGTCTCTACGATGGAGATCGATTTGATGACTCTCTCCTCTAATGACCTCTATGGTCCCAGAGGAACTGGGTGCCTCTACGTGAGGACGGGTCTGAGGTTGAAGCCTCTGATGATTGGTGGGGGGCAGGAGGCTGGAATGCGCTCGGGCTCAGAGAACATTCCAGGTATAGTAGGGATGGGAAAAGCGGCTGAGCTTGCTAAGGAGACCCTGTTGGCTGAGGCCACGCGGTTGACGAGGCTGAGGGACAGGTTAATCAGGGGGATGATGGAATCTGTGCCGGATTCGTATCTCAACGGACACAGGAAGCAAAGGCTTCCGAATAACGTGAACATGAGGTTCAGCTACATTGAGGGAGAATCCCTAATCCTGAGCCTTGACCAGCTGGGCATCCAGGTCTCATCAGGCTCGGCGTGCACCGCTAAGACTTTGGAACCCTCACACGTGCTCCTATCATTGGGGTTGAAGCATGAGGAGGCTCATGGCTCCCTTGTTTTCACGTTGGGAAAAGGTAATAATGAGGGGGATGTGGAATACGTTATACAGCATATGCCAGGGGTGGTGAGGAAGCTCCGAGCTATGTCCCCTCTCACCCCGGAGGAGCTAAGATGATGTACACAGAGAAGGTGTTGGACCACTTCAGGAACCCGCGAAACGTGGGAGAAATCGAGGACGCCGATGGCGTTGGAACGGTAGGTAACCCCGTCTGCGGGGACCTTATGTCCATATACATCAAGGTTGAGGACGACCGCATATCAGACATAAAGTTCAAGACCTTCGGTTGCGGAGCTGCTATCGCTACAACTAGTATGACCACAGAGTTAGCGAAGGGAAGAACTCTTGACGAGGCCATGCAGATCACACGGGAGAAGGTGGCTGAGGAGCTGGGAGGCTTGCCGCCCGTGAAGATGCATTGTTCGAATCTTGCTGCGGATGCACTTCATGAGGCTGTTACGAACTATAGGACAAAGAATGATGGTGAGGGAGTGTCCTGAATTCCTTGGACAGAGTTATAAGGAGTGTACATCAGTATTAGAGCTCCTGTGAAAAAGGTTAAAAAAGAGTAGTGCAGACTAGGGACTATAAGATCTGGGGGCAGGCTTTGAACAAGAGAGGACTGGCATCTTTTATTTCAGCGGCTCTGAATGCTCCGTTTATTGCGTTGCTTACATTCATTCCTCTCATTATGTCCCAGGGGGCTTCGAATCCACTCCTGTTCATCGGGATCACAACGTTCTTCGGCGCCATTCTACCTCTCTCTTCCACTTATTACCTTGTAAAGAAAGGAATAATACCTGATATCTACGCGTCTGACAGGGCTTCTCGGACGGAGCCAATCCTCTGGGCGATGGTCTCATATCTGTTTGGTGTCACGGCGCTCTTAACCTTCAATGCGCCATTTGTGGTCACAGCTTTGATGGCCTGCTACTTCGTTAACGCCCTCATCATGCTGATTATCACATTAAAATGGAAGATCAGTATACACGCAGTTGGGGTATCCGGTCCGATCACTGCTCTCGTCTACCAGCTGGGGATGAAGATGATTCCATTCTTCCTCCTAATGTTACCCGTTGCATGGGCTAGGCTTGAGCTCAAGGCTCACAACAAAAAGCAGGTGGCTGCAGGAGCTATTCTGAGCAGTTTACTGACCTGGTTCCAGATGATCTTCTACATTAACTTCCTACTACCAATGATCTAGAAGGGGAAAACTTATTCAGAGATAATTTTCTTCGCGATCTCCCTGCCGAAATCCTCCGCTCTTTTCAGATCCTCCTCCGTGGGACGGTAGTTGAAGTCTAGATTGCTCTCCACGAGTTCTATGCCAGCTATCTTAAGCTCTGCCTCCGCGGCCCTCTTTGCACCTCCACCCCAACCATATGAGCCGAATACGGCACCGATCTTATTCTTTGGTCTCAATCCCTTCATGTAGGTGAGAAAGGAGGCGACGGTGGGAAACAGGCCGTTGTTCAGCGTGGGTGATCCCACGAGCACCGCTCTCGCCTCGAGAACATCAGCTATGACGTCGCTGTTGTGGGTTACATTGAGCCTGTAAAGCTGGACCTTAACGCCTTCGCGCGTGATCCCTTTGACTAAGGCTTTCGCTACCATCTCGGTGCTCCCCCACATCGTATCGTAAACGATCACAGCCCTCGACTTCGAGACTCCTTCAACCCACCGCTGGTATGCCTCGAGGATCATGTTTGGTCGGCTTCTCCAAATTACGCCGTGACTGGGAGCGATCATATCGATCTCCAAGCCTTCGAGGGATTTGAATGCCCTACTCACGCTCATCCAGAGAGGCATCACGATGTTGGCGTAGTACGTTTTGGCCTCGTGCATTAGGATTGCCTGGTCGACCTCATCGTCGAACCTCTCTGATGTGGCGAGGTGCTGTCCGAAGGCGTCGTTAGGGATAAGCAGTTTCTCCTCGGGGATGTAGGTGACCATCGAGTCAGGCCAGTGGACCATTGGGACCGCTACAAACTGGAGCGTTCTTGAGCCAAGGCTGATTGAGGGCTTGTCCTTAATAGAGGTGCAGCCTAGATCTTCACCATAGTAGCTTTTGAGTCCTCTTTTTCCCATCTCGGATGCGATAAGCTCAGCGTTCTCAGCGACTTTGAGAAACTTGGTTATAGATCCAGAGTGGTCGGGCTCCGTATGGTTCGAGATGAGGTAGTCGATATCCTCAGGGTTCACTATCTCCTCAATGCGCTGCATCATCTCAGAGTAGAAGGGGGCTTTCACGGTGTCGATTAGGGCTACCTTCTCGTCCATGATGAGGTATGCGTTGTAGGTTGTCCCGCGATGGGTGATGTAACCGTGGAAGTTACGTATGTTCCAGTCGACTGCTCCAACCCAGTATATTCCATCTTTTATCTCAATCAAATTTTGCGCCTCAACTATAAGCGTTTTCGAAGGCACTGAATAAAAGAGTTATGCGATAGACTGAATCCTTAGAAACATGATTTTTACACAGCAGGTGTTTCAGAAGAATACGGCTTTCTATAACCCTTACAAGAAGTTATAAGAGAAGCGAACATTAAAATCAGGAGAGATATGCAGCTCGCTGCCTCCACCCTTTTCTGCCTCCACAAACCTTTGGAGGATACTCTCGCTGACCTCGTTCTCCTCAGCACAAAACACGTCGAGCTCGTTGACGCCGGACCCCACACGTTAAACAAAACCCGCATCGATAGGCTGCTTGAGTTAGAGGCCTCATACGACCTCAACTATTCGCTTCATGCGCCCTTTACCGATATGAACCTGGCTGCTGACGACAATTATGTGAGGGAGTCGGTGTTACGACGCTTGGAGAGATCTATCCGGTGGACGTCTGCCCTTGGTGCTGAGGTCATGATCTTTCATCCAGGTAATTCAACAGCGGTTGAGAGGTTCTTCCCCGGCTCTGCTTGGAGGCTGAACATAGAATCAGTGCGTCGGCTCTTCAGGTACGCTGATAACTACGGTGTGAAGGCCTTAATTGAGAACGTCCCCGAGCCCTTCCCGTATGTCATGAAGTCAGTTGACGATTTTACACGTTTCTTTGATGAGGTTGGGTTTGACGTTAAGTTTGTACTGGATGTGGCGCATGCACATCTCAGAGGTGAGATTGTGGAGTTCATCAAGCGGCATGGCAGCCTCATAGGCCATGTCCACGTGAGCGACAATCACGGTGAAGTAGACACTCATCTACAGGTTGGGAGGGGGGCAATCGATTGGGAGGGAACCATGACATCTCTTAAGGCATCTTCCTTTGATGGCTGGATCACCGTGGAGTCATACAGGGGCGTCGAAGAGAGTTTGCAACTGCTTAGGAGTTTTATGTGAGCTTCTTCGGGGGTAGATCGATCTCCATAAGGTCCTCGGCTACTATTGTATTGGGAAAAACTTTTTTCGCCTGCTCAAGCAGAATACCTGCGTCTGGGTAACGTGAGCTTATATGGGTCAGGATGAGCATTCCGGCCGCCGCCGCCTTCGCTACCTCTGCAGCTTGGGTTGCTGTTGAGTGACCGTTCTCCTCCGCCTTCTCTGCGAGGGAGTCGTCGAATGTCGCCTCGTGGATCATTACATCCGCATCCTCGGCAGCTTCGATCAGCGCGTTGTTTGGTCTGGTGTCACCGCTGTACACGATCTTGACTCCCTTTCTTGAGGCATCGACAACGTCTCCCGATCGTACAAGTCTCCCGTTGTTGAGTTCCACA
>DAOVCM010000084.1 GCA_030670015.1 Candidatus Bathyarchaeota archaeon | reverse complement strand
TATTTCCACGTTGACCAGAGCACACTCTACAACCAGATTAACGAGATCTTCGATGAAAAGATAGAGTTAATGGACATCAAGGACGCCCTTGAAAAGCATCCGTGGCTTGAGGATTACTGGTTTAAGGTCGTCGACTTGGTTACGGTAGAGTAGACCAAGAGTGTGGCTGTGGAGTTCAGCGGCGGATACTTCATTAGGATTAAGAGGGGAGCCAAGGTGACCTTGCCCCTTCAGTCTTGCCTTCTAATCACAGAGAGGAACACGGAGCAGAAAATCCACAACATTATAATTGCTGAGGAGGGCAGCGACGCCCAGATAGTGACAACCTGTGTCCAGCACACCGATGTTCAACAGACCGCCCACCTCGGAATCACTGAGATCTACGTCAAGAAAGGAGCCAAACTGAACAACACGATGATCCACCACTGGGGTACACAGACCAAGGTTAGGCCTAGAAGCGTGATTGAAATAGAGGATGGAGGCGAGTTCGTCGATAACTACATCTGCCTCACCCCCGCTCACGACGTGGAGATGTTCCCTACAGCCTACTGCAACGGGGAAGATTCGAAGGTTCTCTTCAACAGCGTCCTGTTCGTGCAGGAAGGTAGCCACATGGACATAGGGAGTAAGGCTGTCCTCAACGGAAGGGGCAGCAGCGCGGAGCTGAACACACGCGCCATATGTGTCGGAAACTCGAAGCTTATCTCAAGAGCCACCGTGGAAGGGAACAGCGAAGTATGCAGGGGACACCTGGAATGCAGAGGCCTAGTTCTGGACGAGAACTCCGTGCTGGAGGCGATACCCATCCTGCGTGCAGCCAATAAGGGGCCGGATCTAACGCATGAAGCCGCAGTCGGCAAGCTCTCAGAAGGAGAGATCATGTACCTAATGAGCAGAAAGATGGATGAGGACGCCGCCGTCGGAGCCCTGATCAGAGGTTTCATGGATGTAGATATCCTTGGACTACCTGAATCCATCACCAAAGGCATCGAGGAAATTGCAGACAGAGTCGTTGACGCCAGCTAAGCCTAAGAGCTCATAAGCAACGCGCCAGGTTACACCCGGGTCATCCGCAGATAGATGAAGCCGTTCAACGAATAATGAGAAAAAAGCTCAGGCATTGGTAACTCTGATCTGAGAATCAACTATCATGGCATTTTCCCCATTGTCTCTAATTCTTTCGCTATGTTCTCTAACCCCAGTTTCTCCAGGGTGTCTCTATGCGGCCACCCTGTTTTTAGGTCCCATCCATGGATCTTATAATATTCGTCCTGCATCTCGTGGACGATCTCAGGGGAGGCTACTTTTCCCTTTGAATTCGGCGAGATTCCAGGCCAGTCTGCCGGTTCGTGCATAATTCTCCAAGGTAGATCGTCGAGGGTTCGATCGAAGCCCTCGCGGATATTGAAGCATCGCTCTAAAGTGTAGATCCGCCTCCCTACGAAGAGGAGTTGCTCAGGGCTTGTCTCCACACCCGTCACAGCAGAAAACATCTCACTCATCATCCCGGCGTTAAGGTGTATTGCGTTACCCGAGAACTTGCAGATACCCAGAGCGTCTGTGACCGCGAAGCGGTCTTCGTACCATCTAGCTATCTGCGCTTCAACCTTCGTTGGAAGACCAATGACAGAACCGAACGCTCCCTCGAACTGTGCTTCGGGAGGAGGGATGCCCTCCGCTAATTCAAGTTGAGATGGGTCTTTTCCTGTGATTTCATAAACTCTTTCGGGTGTGGGGAAGACCTCGTGGAACAGGTGGTCTGGGCCTCTGGGATTCACGGAGTAAGTCAGCATCCGTGTCTTGAACGTCCTCAAGTCAACCCCGGATATCTCAAGGCCCTTCGAGTTGGACATCGCCCACTTCCAAGAATCTCCTCCAATCGTTTCCGCAGCGCGTTTGGTGCCTTCCGCTAGGAGAGCTCCGATCTTCCCTTCCCTGCGGGCTATCATCGGAATAATTTTAACGAGTGCCTCTGCGTTCCCAAACCTGAGTTCCAGTCCGTCAGTGTCATCCTTCGTCAGGACGCCTTTCTCATAGCTCTCCATGGCCCAACTGATCGTCACACCTGTTGATATCGCGTCGAGGCCCATGATGTTACAGAGTTCATTCGCCTTGAGGACTGCCTCTGGATCTGCAACTCCTGTGGAAAAGCCTAGGCTGAAACTTGTTTCATACTCAGGTCCAACGGCATAGCCTTTGTATGGACCTTTCTCCACAACATTGTACAGGTGACAACCTATAGGACATCCGAAACACCCTACTTGAGCACGTTTTGCTTTCAGGTATCCCATCTCGGCCAGGTAGGGGCCTGCTAATAGGTGTCCATCCTTCAAGTATCCACTCTGGAAGTTGTATGACGGCATCGAGTAGATGTCATTTAAATTCACTATTCCTCTGGATGTCCCATACTCAAAATGAGCTGCCCGTTCTTTGAGATCTTCAGAGGCCTTTGAGACCGCTTCACCAAGTCTCTCGGGATCCCTAACCGTTATCTTACCTGTGCCCCTCACAGCGATAGCCTTAAGGTTCTTCGAGCCCATGACGGCTCCTACACCACCTCTCGCCGCAGCGTTGTAGACCGAGTTCATGATCGCCGCATATTTGACGAGGCTCTCGCCTGCTTGGCCAATTGAGGTGACTCGTATGTCTCTGTCGCCGAGATCCCTTTTGATGGCACTATCTGTTTCCCTTACGTCAAATCCCCAGAGGTCCTCGGCATTTCTCAGCTCGACCGTGTCGTCGTTTATCCATAGGAAAGCAGGCTTCTCCGATATACCTAAGAATACGATGTGGTCGTATCCGGCGAACTTCAGCTCGCCAGCGAATTGGCCTCCCATACTGGACTTCACGTAAAGGTTTGTAGCCGGGGACTTCGTGGTTATAGTGGTCCTACTGGTCATGGGGACAATGGTTCCTGTCAAGGGGCCTGTACCAAGTATTAGGACATTCTCCGGAGAGAGTGGTTCCACACCAGGCTTTGTCAGATCCCACAGCAGCCTAACGTTTACGCCTCGTCCGCCTATGAAGGCTTCACGAAGAGACTTCGACAGGGGCTCCTTCCAGATCCTTCTCTTAGTCAGGTCAACATACAGGATACAATCGTTCCATCCGTACATCACCTACACCTCCAAGAGCCGTTCCATAGCTTCAACACGTTTATCGGTACAATGATTTTTCATCCAGATAGCTGAAGGCTTTGCTTCGACCCAAGTAATAGCTTTTGGCATGCATGCCTTTGCACATTCAGGGTCTCCCCCACACAGGTCACAGATAAACGCCTTGTTGCCGTCGGGATTCATCCGAACAGCCGAGTAAGGACAGGCCTCTACACATAACTTGCATCCTGTACATGTTTGGAGGTCTATCGATACAATCCCGGATTTAATGTCTTTACCTAAGGCATCAACGGGACAGGAGGGTATACACGGCGGTTCATCACAGTGCTCACAGAGCATCGGTATACCCAGGGCCTCACTTTCAAGCTTGTATACCTTTACGCGGGACCTCGACATCTGAACGTATCCTTCGTGGGCCATTGAACAAACGAGCATACAGTACTGGCAACCGTTGCACTTTTCGTAGTCAACAATCAAAATGTTATCCATGATTCCGCTCAAATGTGATTAACTCTCCACATTTTTAACACAATCCTATCTTTTTGTGCACGTTGTCAATCTTTAAAGTAGGAAATAACCTCCTCAGCAAACAACTTGATACTTTCAACTCCTTGAGGGTATAGAGGCAAAGGTATGAAGTGTTTAACCCCCCTGTCCATGTATTTTTTAATCTTTGTTATGCAGTCGTCTGGGGTTCCAAATATGAAACATTGGTCGATGGCTTCGTCAGATACATCTTCAGGCCTTCTCCATCTAGCCTCATAACCCATCCGTATAGCATAGTTGTGAGGAGGCCCTCCGAATTTTAAAAGGGTCCTTCGTCCATTCTCTCTGATATAGCTTAAAGCCTCGTCATAAGTATTAGCTATCGCAAAAGGTGCTGCAAAAACAGCTTCAATTTTCATAGGATCTCTTCCAGCTTTTTTTGCGCTATTTTTCACCATCTCATATTCTTCATGAAAAATGTCAGGGGAACAGTGTTGGGTTATAAAGCCGTCTGCTAGTTCTCCCGCCAACCTCTTCATCCGTGGGCCGAATCCATTAATGAAAATCGGTGGATGTGGCTTTTGAAACGGTTTCGCTTCTATTGCTGCTCCTTCGTAATTAAAGAACTCTCCATGATATTCAAATTCGTCTTCGGTCCAGAACATTTTTAATACCTCGACTACTTCCCGAAATCTAGAAACCTTCTTTTTTATCGGAAATCCGTATGTTCTTTCGTTCCAAATTCCACTACTTATTCCGACAATCAGGCGCCCGCCTGAAATATTGTCAAGAGTTGCCGTGGCATGAGCCAGCATTGCAGGAGTTCGCCTGTTTCCATCGATAACCGATGTTCCTAACCTAACCTTCCTTGTCTTCGTGGCCAGAGCAGCTAGAGTTGTCAGAGCCTCAAGGGGCATAAACCAGTGGTCAGCAATCCAGACAGAATCATACCCCCATTTCTCCGCCTCCAGAGAATGGTGAAGAACAGTATCAAAACCCACATCCCTAGTCCAAGGGAGACCTAAACCAAAAAATAACTCCAATCCTCTTCAGTTGAATTTATTCAACTAAAGTGTTGAAATCTTTTTTCATGAAAAGCTAAGTAACAGATGTATATTTTGAAAATTTAACGAGAATCTCAAATAATTTATGAAGACCTCTTTTCTCTTTCTTTTTTAATGAAAGATGTAGGAGTGGGATTGCACGTTCTGATCTTACGTATGCAAAGCCTAGAGGGTGAGGGCATCATCGAGCGTGTTATATATAAGCAGTTAATTAGGTTTCTAACTATTTTTCTAAATATTTTCGGTCAATCTCGCTTTTACAATGTTATTTTGGGAATTCTCTATCTGCACCTAACAAGCATAGTTAGGTAAGCCTAAATTTCAGTAGTTGAGAAAGTATGTTAAAAAAGCTAAGTGAACTTCAGCCTGGTGAGAAGGGTGTCATAGTCAGGTTAAACGGAAGCAGTTCTACAAGGCGCAGGATTATGGACATGGGAATCGTTAAAGGCGAAACGATCAGTGTGGTCCGCCGAGCCCCCCTCGGTGACCCCGTGGAGTTCGATATCAAGGATTACAACCTCAGCCTGAGGAAGAGGGAGGCTGAAAACATCTACGTAGACATGGAGGAATCACGATAATGCAGCA
>DAOVCM010000013.1 GCA_030670015.1 Candidatus Bathyarchaeota archaeon | reverse complement strand
GAGTATCGGGTCTAGCAGGGGGCTTGTCCGATGGGTTTCCCAGTTGCTTGGTTTTCCTTTAGAGGTTGCTGAGGCGTGGATCGACGACTTGGCATTTCCCTTATAGTTGGTTACTTACTATAAGCGTTTTTTCTGGGTATGCCGCGGAGCCTTGGGTCGACGACTCGGCATTTCCCTTATAATTGGTTACTTATTATAAGCGTTTTTAGGGGCGCCTGTTTAGTTATTTATAGCTGTTATCTAATGTTTTTTTGCTGTGCTGCTGTTAGTTACCTAGTAGTGAGGATAAAAATATGTCCTCTCCCCCTTTTGTTTTAAGTAGGTTGATATCTTGAACAATTGGTTTTTATTCCTTGTAAGGCTACAATAATATTGAAATAAGTATAAGCATGCATGCTCTAAGCATAGAAATACAAATCACCAGGTAGTATTCTTGTTACATCTTCACGTATGGCCAGAAGCTCATCGGGTTCCGCTTCAATAGTAAGGCTAGGTTCTATGTGACAAGGATATTAAAATTCTCGTTATAACCTTATTATCCAAGTTAATGATTTTTCCGATGTTCACATCCTTATGACCGATTTGAAACATTAAAATAATATTGAGAATATTGATTTACTTCTTGTTTTCACCGTTTTCAGACCCCCTCGGGTATATTAATAGATCACATGCACCATGAGGAATCCATGACCTCCTTCAAAGCCTACATTTTCCAAGAAGCCTACAAAAAAATACGGAAACAAGGTCAGAACCAGCAAGCCATCAAGAAGGCTTAGGCTTCCCGGGGGAGCCCTTCAGTTATCTTATCAAGATCTGTAAGTTTCTAGGCTTCATTATATCATATTTTCTCAACATGGAGTAATATTTGAATGAAGAAATAATTCGAAAATGAGATTACTTTAGCTCTTCGAGAGCTTCTTCAAGGTGCTTCCTAGATTTCTGGAGCTTCTCAATCCGCTTGTCTAGCTCTGTCTTCATATCGTCCCTGATCTTCTTAGCCTCTTCAAGCTGCATCTTAAACTTCTTATTGGCTTCCTCACCGGCTGACCCTATTTCCTTCTGGGTGTCTGCGATCATCTTCTCAAGGTTCTTTTCAGTCTTGTCAAACTCAACGATCCACTCGTTGCCAGTCTTCTCGACTTGCGTGAGTGTTTTATGGGCTCGTTCGTTGAATTCTTTCCACATTTTCTCTAGATCAACTTTCATTTCGGTTTCCTCTAATTTAATACACGGTATTATATTACTTTTATAAGTTTTGATTTACCTCTGCAGTCAACTTAAAAGTGAGGCGATTAAGCTGAAGATGTTATTGTTTTGATGATGCTTCTACCTCAAATATGCGCAAAATAACGTTAGCTGAGAAAAAACAAGAAGTAAATCAAAATTCTCATAAATTAAAAAAACCATGGAACCAGTCCATCTCCTCAGTCAACTTACTCGTCTTTACATGGTGTTTCTAGTTGGAGCTACAGATGAGTGTCGTACCTGTCACGGATTACCTTCCCATCGAGCGTAGCGCATAGACTACCATGAGCGCTGCAAAGCCAGATCCCGCTATCACGCCATAGAGTAACCAGCCAGATAAGGGAGTTTCTAAAGCAACCACTAAGGAGAGGCCGATGATGATGGCAGCCACCAGCATACCCAATAGGAGCTTGTAGGACGCCCGATCTATGGACTGCTCAACCCTCTTCAGCTCCGGATCCGACATCTCGACCCTCAACCTACCCTCAGCCAGCCTTTTCAGAGACTCGTTAAGGGCTTGGGGAAGTCCGAGCACATCACTCGCCACTTTCCTGGAAGCCCTCTCGATCCTCTCAGGCGAGAGCAACTGGTCAGCTACTATCTCGTCCAAGTAAGGCTCAACTCTGGAGATGAAGTTGAACTCAGGGTCCAGCTTAACTCCAATGCCTTCCACCATGATGATCACTTTCATCATCAACATCAGGTTCGCCGGCACCTGGATGCGGTACCTGTAGAGGATGCCGGATATCTCCCTCATGCTCTCCTCGATATCATACTGCCCAAGCTCATAGGCTCTCGTCTCCTGAAGAATGACATAGAGCTCGTCCTTGAGGGGATCCACATCCTCCTCTCGGATAGAGACACCCAAACCGTCAAAGGCCCCCAAGAACATCTCTACATCTGAGTTGACAATGGCGTAGAGCACCCTCATGAATTCGTCCCTCCGATCCGGTCTGATGATACCAACATTTCCGAAGTCTAGTAAAACAAGCTCTCCATCAGGAGTCACCATGAGATTTCCGGGGTGAGGGTCACCGTGGAAGAAGCCGTCGACCAAGATCTGATTCAAGTAAGCGGCGAACCCCTTCTCCGAGATCTCCTTAAGGTCGATCCCAAGCTCTCTGATAGCATCGACGTCGTCGACACGCACCCCCTTTATATACTCCATTACCAAGACACGGCTTCCCGAGTATTCCCAAATGATCTTAGGGGCTCTGACCCCCGAAATGTTCTTCATGTTCTTGGAGATTCGATCAGCGTTCTTCCCATCTCTCACGAAGTCTAGCTCCTTCCTGATCTGGACGGAGAACTCCTGTACAATTCCTATGGGGTTGTACATGCGTAAATGCTGGAACGTCGTCTCTATCCGCTCCGCCATGGACTCTAGTATCTTAAGGTCCACCTCAATGATCTCCCTTATTCCCGGGCGCTGCACTTTCACAGCCACAGTTGAGCCATCCATCAGGGTTGCCCTGTGAACCTGGGAGAGAGAGGCCCCAGCGAAGGCATCTTCTTCGAAGGATTGAAAAGTCTCCGAGATGGGGCCGCATATCTCCTCGATGACAGTCTTCACCTTCTGGAAGGGGAGGGCGGGCACATCGTCTGTGAGCTTTAAGAGTTCCTCGATGAGGGGGGGAGGAAACAACTCCCTCCTTGTACTCATCATCTGCCCCAGTTTTACGAAGGTCGGCCCCAACTCCTCAATCGCCATCCTTATACGAGTATAGACTATACTCTCTTCGTGCTCACCTTTTTTACGTAGAAAATCAGGTCTTGAAACCTCGGGATACAACTGATCGAGTATTATCCCGAACCCGTATTTCACCAGCACCTTGGCGATCTGATTGTAGCGTTTCAGTCGAGTGATCATCAAGTACGCTATATTAACAATTTACTTATCAATGATGCTAGCACACACGACCTATGGCACACGACTAAAAAACGTGAGGATTTTACTTGATAGTATTGCCAAGAGCATTCTTTTTTCAGACACACAAACGAAGTTTGAACTCATACTTATATCGAACATGAAAAAAATTATAAATATTTTTAAATAAAGGATTTAAGTTGATCAGGTATACCTCTTCAGCTCGACACAGGAAAAGAGAGCCTGGACATGTTCTTCACGGACTGGCAGATCGAGTCACTACGCTACTTGTGGAGCACCCACCCTGAAGGAGCAAACAGCCAAACAGTCTATCAAAACGTAAACAAGACCCTGGAAGGCAGCATCAGCAGGGCCAGCGTAATCAACTACCTCAACGCCATGGTGGACGAAGGTGCATTGAGCTACACGGAGACCACCGGGAAGGGAGGACACAGACGGATCTACTCTGCAAAGTACGACGAGGCAGGGTCCAAGCAGTACATGGCTAAGAAGATCATATCGAAGCTGCTAGAGACATGGCCAGAAGCTACGAGGGAAGCCATAAACCGAATGCCGAGGGAAAGATAGAACACGTGCACGCTCGTAACCTTAAGCGGTTTCTTTACCAGTACGCGTCTTCAAAAGTTCCCCAACCTTTACCGAGATAATCCAAGGTAATATCACGAGTTCTAGTCTGCAACGAGAACTTTCGCGGAACAACCGCGTATTCGACGTAGACCTGTGATCCACCGCCCTTCATAACTTGGTTGGCCTCCGCGTGGCTTTCCAGCTCCATCGTGCATTCTTTATCGTGATCACTTGCCTCTACAACCCAAGTTACCCCGTCATCGATTTTTTTTGATATCCTCATTTTTGGGTTGACGAAGAAGATATTTTCGTGGTTTTGGTTATCATAAAATTTAAGTGACCTATGAAACAGGGTTTCTGAACTTTTCCCGGTCTTTAAAGTAAACAATGTGGCGACAGATTTATCCTGAAATATCAATCGTGACCAGTGAAAGGGTCCAAAGGGGTTTACTCCTACGACTTTTTGAAGATGAGATTCTCCGCGGAATTCTTGTCCATAAACCGTTCCCTCGACGCTGCCGAAGGTATCCACCCACCCCACACCGAAGGGAGGCACGAGGACGCCTTGAGCCAGTTTCTTCTGAGGAGAAGCCGATCTCTCGATGTTTAGATCGATGAGATCACCAAGGGATATAGTGTAGTGGGGGTATTCGCCGCTGATGACCAAATCTTGACCAGATAGGTGGGTGACTATCCTGTTGGGCTGCAATTCAACGATGGCGTTTGTGTCCCCAAGGCTAACTACCTGTTCGCCGTCGTACACCCACCCCGATATCACTGCCTTAAACCGGTTCTTCCTGTAGGTCTTGAGCGTCATCTCTTTATCGTTGAAGAACATTTTTTCTCCATATTTTCTGAATATAAGTATCATTAGCTGCCTAGGTTTTTCGCCGGTAAAATCGAACCCCAGATACCACCAATACTCTTTCCCCAATGGAGGTAATGTCTCAGAGTTAAACATCATCCGTTCTATCAGAGATTCTTCGAAGTTTTCACCGTTTATTCTTCTAAGCTGAAATAATAGGTTATAGAAATCCCTGATTTCCTGAAGACCACTAATCAAATGATTAGCCTCATCTTTATCAATTCTTTCATGTATGGCCATCCGAGTTCCGTTGCCAAAGCTGTGAATAACCTCAATTTATTGAAGTGTTCTGTGATGCCGTCGCTTTGCATCTCTACGCTGGTCATGTTTAACATGTGCAGTATTGAAAAGTTGCTGAACTGGTCTAGAGTGTTTTTCAGATCAATTTTTAAAGTCATGGTTGCATTGTCGGCTACTTCAGGGATTATTTTTATTGATTTAATGGATTTGTTGGCTGTTTCAACAATGTAACTCGCTACGTGGTCGTCCAGAGATTATGATAACTGGATTTTCTGTGATCCTATGATGGTGAGGAACCTTGATAGCTCAACGATGTCATGTATTGCGATGTTTCTATGCCTTTCTTCTACATCGGAGTCAACGCTGGCATCCAGTAACACCCTGAGCTGATCATTAACATCGTCTTCCCTGAGGTCAAGCCCTGCGTCTCGGGCGAATCTTATTTTAGACGCGATCTCATCAACGAGCTGTTTCAGGGATATCTTTCCACCGGTGTCGAGTTTCCTGCTGAGACCTATCAAGAAGGTGTTTAGCGTCCAGAACCGTACCAGGCAGTAGGTCTGCAGTTCTTCCAGCCGCCTAGGGTTAACCGTGTCCAGTATATAGACGGAGTGCATCTCATCGTAGTTCGTCCAGTCACGGTCAAAGATCAAATTTTCTTTTTCAAGATCATCATAAAACTCTGTCCCAGCGAAAGGCGTTGCGATGCCGAAGGCGGCGTTCATCAACCCCAGATGTTTGGCGTACACTGGAAGGTTCTTGATATCTGCCTCGCTTTGACCCGGCAACCCTATCACGAAGGTCCCGGAGATGTTGGCCCCGTTTTCCAGGAGGATTTCAACGGCCTCCCGCTGAAGACCCAGCGTTATACCCTTGTTCACATCGTTAAGTATATCCTCGTTCGCGCTCTCGAACCCCAACTCATAGCTTTGAATGCCGGCGGCACACATCTTCTTAACGAGTCCAGGGTTTCTCACGATGCTATCCACTCTCGCCATAACAGAGAAACGAATATCCAGACCACTTTGCAGTAGAAGATCACATAATCGGTCCATGATCTTCGGGTTGCTCATGAAGCTCGGGTCGGTCACAAATATTTTCAGCGGTTTCCCCTGATGATAGTCACTGATCTCGTGTAGCTCATCCATGATGTTTTCAGGCGACCTGAACCGCACGTTCCCATGGTTCATGTATGTTTCACAGCAGAAACTGCATTTACCGTAGCAGCCGCGGGACATCGTGATTACGTCGTTTTCTCTTTCTTCCTTGTACATGTGGTTGAGGTATTTCACTCTTCTAAGATGTCTGGCTGGAAACGGAAGCGAGTCAAGTTGTTCGATGCAGGGTCTGTCTTCGTTATGGATGACGACCCCGTCTTTCTTGTAGGAGAGTCCAAGAACGTCCTCGGGGGCGCCTCTGCGTACAAGGTCCCTGAAAGTGTACTCGCCTTCACCTCTGACAACTATATCTACTTGAGGATAGGATAGTAATTCACCGGGGATCGCGGTTGGGTGATATCCACCTAAAACAGTTGTTATACGATTAGTTTTCGCTATCGACGCCAGACGCAGACCTTCATCGTGCTCTGTCGCGGACATCGATATGCCAACTAGGTCGGGAGAATACCGGTCAATATACATCTGAAACGGTTGTTTTTCAAGCTCAAGATCCAGTACCTGGACCTCTTTTACTTCTTTTTCTATTGTGGCGGCAATGTACTCTAACCCAATGGGGATAGAGTCCGCTATGAAGCCTAGACCTCTTTTCCCTCTTGGTTTAACCAGTAAAATTCTATCGTATGCTATCTTGTTATCCTCCGTAGGTTTCTAGCGTTTTCCCGCTGTGTAGCCGGTGATCTTCTCTAAGTTAACCGAGGGAGTTACCTGATCGGGGTTAAGGGGTTTGGCAAATTTTTGTTCAACGTTCTCTCTATGCAGATTATTCATCGTGCAGAACGGCATTATTCTTCCATCGGGCGTTGCGTAATGGACCACGCACTGCTGAACTCGTTCCAGATCGAAATTGTATGGATCCATGAAGTGCATTGCAGCCACTAGGATTCTTTGATGGTATGCTCGGTTAATGCTGTTATAGTCATCTGTAATGATCAGGTCTTTCAGATACTTGGCAAGTGTCTTGAATTTGAAGTTCTTAACAAGCCCGCCCACTACCTCTACCTTAGTTCTGAACCCTTTGCCTTTCTCCAGTTTCTTGTTCGCGCTCTCAAGCACCTTTAGAACGTTGTCCACGTTTACGTGATCAGTGATGGGCGTAATCTTCTCTCCTTCAATGAACAGATACGTTCCCATGCCACAGTGAGGATGTGCACTGAAATCCACGAAGGTCTTCTCCTTCATGATCTCTATGAACTGTGCAAGGGGCTGCAAGACTGGAATGGGGAACCAGTCACTTTGTTTGATGAAGCCATCAGTCTGTTCCTCCATCAGCCTCATTAGATCTGGTATAGTTATCCTCATGGCTTCTCTCTGAGTCTTGTCTATCCTTCCGCTGATGGACACGGGCTGGAAGTTAACGGCCTTCACGCAGTCGCTGTTCTCCATCGCATACCGAACAATGTCACCAACCTGATCATCGTTAACGCCTTTAACAAGAACAGGCACAAGAACCAGACTGAAGAACCCAGCCTGTCTCAAGTTCTCAATCGCCTGTTTTTTTATCGGTAATAGATTAACGCCTCTGGCAACAAGATATGGTTCAGGTGTCACGCCATCAAACTGCAAGTACACTGTATCTAAACCGGCTTCCCTGAGTTCCTTACAGTATTCGAGGCTCTCAGCCAGTTTAATGCCGTTTGAGGCGATCATGACGTAGCTAAACCCAATCTCCTTGGATAAGGTTATCAGCTCAGGGAGGTCGTCGCGCACCGTGGGCTCGCCTCCACTGAAAAGAAGCGCAGGGGTTTTAATCGGGTTGTTTGCCCGGAGATTTTCCATCATCTCCCTTACCTCCTGTAGGGTGGGTTCGTAGAGGTAGCCTGCGGCTCCTGCGTGGGAGAAACAGATGGGGCATCTCAAGTTGCATCTATTTGTAACATCTATGATCCCTAACATCGTGGCTGATTTATGGTTGGGGCATAGGCCACAGTCAAACGGACATCCTTTATTGGCTTCAGTTCTTGGGTTATTGATCGCTCTGCCAAGATGACCATATTCCTCAGCTCTCTTGTATTGTTCATAGTCTCCCCAGTATAGGTCAACGAATTCTCCGTGTTCAGGGCATGTTTTTCTCAGGTAGACTTTTCCGTTTTCTTCATAAACAGTTGCATCCAGCATTTTAAGGCATTCTGGGCAGAGGCTTTTAGTGTGTTTTATTTCCTTCAAATAAGGCACCTAATTTACATACACTCCAGTACACAATATATCGAGATTTCACATATTTAAATTTTGATATATTGATGTTTTAAATGCCACAAGAAGTTAAGAAATCTTTATTTCGTTATATATCGCGTCCACCCAAACGAATGCACACTCGGAATTTCTCCATGTTGCCTAAGTAAGATGTTCCAATTTTTTTGAAGACGGTGGACCAGTCAATTTTTGAGAATGCTAATACAGTGATTATGCAGAAAAATGCTAAGAATACTATCTGAACAATATTTATAGAGGTCATTATATCCAATACGAAAGAGAAGCTATACCTCCCTGCATAAGCTACGATCATGTTTAATATTATCTTACCAAAAAGCATCGCAGTAAACGCTTTCTTCAAATCATATTTTATAATCCCGAACGTTACAAGCAAAAGGTCATCTGGGAGCGGAGTCAACGCGAATATGAAGATCATAGCTACCCCATATTTTTGAAGCAGCTTTCTTGCTATCTCTAGTTGTTTCTCATATCTTTCGTTAATTATTTTTTTTCCGGCGAGGCCTATAAAGTATGAGGAAAATTCACCGATAGTTGATCCCAGGCCACTACTTAATCCTAGTAGAATTGGGTTGTGGGTTACTCCTAGAGCGTAGACGGGTACCACGAGTGGAGCAGGCAGGAAGAAGGTTAGGTTACTTACTAGTGCGAGTATAAAGACGCCCACGTATCCATAGGTTAATGCAAGGTTTTCCAACTCCATCCATATACTCACTTGTTTTTCCTTCTTGTTGTTTTACGGTGTGTTCACTTGAATACAATTTCTATATCTCTAGCGATATCATCGTAATGTTTAAAGAACCCCTATTTAAACAATACGCAGTAGCATATAATCAAAATCACATAAATAAATGACCGTAAAAATCGAATACACAAAAACATTCAACTAAAATAATGTATTGGCAGCCATTAATGTTAGCGTAAATAAAAATATGTCTTATTGGTATAAAGGTGGGCCACCAGCTTTCACGGTTTCGCGAAGCCGTAGACATCACTAATGCCGTGAACGGAGCGTGGTTTAACTTCCGAGTTCGGAATGGGTTCGGGTGGGTCCCACGCCCTTTGGCCGGTTACCCTGCTACTATAAATTAAGTTTTTTGAACAAGTCTGTTAGACGAGTTGTGTTACGTTACAGATCTCATTATAAATTACCTTTTTTCTCAACCAAAGTGACGGGAAAATCGCAATTAACCTTGTTACTGTAAGCTTATATTTAGATAAAGTGTTCAAACATCGTTTTTAATGATCCTTGGAAGAATGCTTGTATATTGCTATAGAGTTCTTTCCCTCTATTTGTAAGGTAATAGTACCTCATTTTACGTCCTCCTTTTATCACCCACTCGCTGAAAGCTAGCTCCTGTTCATCTAGCCAGTGAAGAAAAGGATATATGCTGCTAGGGTTGAGAGTTTTCCCAGTGAGTCTAGTTAATTCGATCATTATCTCGTAGCCAGTTTTCGGACCATCACACAGTAACCATAATGTTAACGGTTTTTCAAATCCGCGGATGAACGCACCTTCAATATCTACCAAACCATACTCATTAATTATTAGCGAGGTATTCACTATAAATGTTTCCAAATGCGTGAATTGAATAATATTGAGAAGTAAATATACTTGAATAAACTTGGATGGTGAAAAAATGAGTGAAATGCCGGAGGATGAAGTAGTAAAAATTATTTTACGAGGGTTCAGTCGGTTCATAATTTTATGGATTTTGACCAATAAAAAAATGTCTGGATATGATGTCACTAAGGAGTTGGAGAACCTTACTGGAGAGAAATATAAGACCAGTTCAGTTTATCCTATTCTTTATGAACTGGAAGAAAACCAGTTCATCTTCGGTGAAGAGATTACGAAAGGAAGAAGACGAATCATATTATACGGTATAACCGACAAAGGATTGCAAATTCTTGAACAAATCAGAGAAAATCTGGAGTCACCGATTCGAAACGCGATATCCGACTTCTTAACCTTTCAACCTACACCTAATGAAGAGGATTCCGATTCAGAGTAGAAAGTGAAACAAGAAATGGTTCTTGCTTTTCGCGTTACACGTAATTATTAAGGAGCCTAAGGGAAAAGCGGTGATGCGCCGCGTGCAATATCAAAAAAAATCGAGAGTCTTAAGGCTCAAGTGGAATCGCTATCAAATTTAAACTACCTTTCAGGGGAAAACGATTCTCTGAAAACTGAAATTAAAGGATATTTCAAATCTTTGGACGAACAAGAAATTAAAGATGAAATAAAAAGGGTGTCGAAAAAATATTCGGTTGAAGCAGGCGACGATATTTATAAAGTCTGTGAACACGCACTAAAAAAAATAGAAGAACAACAAGGGGATATTGAGCCCGAAGGAGCTGGGGGAGGCTGTTAACTACGTTGGGCCTGGGACGGTGTACCCTGTTCACTGCGAGGAGCCCGAGCTGTTCAGGAAGTACTACGGCTCGGTGACTCTGCCCGAGATAGGTAAAGAGTACAGGGTCTAGCCGAAGAACCTGCCGAGGCTGGTCTGTTGAGGCCGCCCTACGAGGGCGTCGAAGCTCATGTCTAGGGCGTCGAGGAGCTGCTCGAAGGTGCCCTCCCGGTACTCCTCGTACTTGTTGACGTCGACGTCCCTGGGCTTCGCTATGATTGCGGGCAGCACGTCGTTCCTCGTCACCACGTAGCTGATTATGTCGCCCTCGACTATCTCGTGTCCAAGCTCCACTAGCATCTTTCCCACCTTCACGTGCTGGGGGTTGGTCTCGTATCTGCTCAGGTCCTTGCCCAGCTGCATCTGGAACGCCACCTCGTCGATCCCGAAGTCCCGCTCCTTGAGCCGGCGGTGCACCTCCTCCACCAGCCCCTTGATGTCCTCCTTGGCCTGGGGGAACTCCTCCTGCGTCTGGACGTTGCTCAGTATGGCGGTGAGCTCGTCGAACGCCGCCTTCAGTATGGGAGGTATGTGCCTCTTCTTCCCGGTGAGGCCCTTGATGTCTAGGCGCCCATCCTTGTAGACCCCCAGATAGTTCTTCTTACGCTCGCTGAAGATGACGTACCTGTACGTCTTCTCCACCTCCAGGTCGATGCCCAGCGCCTCGTCCGCCCACTCCATGAGGGCGTCCGTCTGCTCCCGGGTCGGGTGGTTCAGGAAAACGCTGTCAGTGTCCCCGTAGAGCACCTCGATGCCCAGCTCCTCGCTCTTCCGGCCGGCCTCCTCCATGGCGTACCGGCCCACGGCGGCGGTGCTCTCCGCCAGCGGCGGACAGTAAAGCGGGAAGCTCTCGGAGCCGAAGACGCCGTACGAGGCGTTCAGGAACACCTTCAACGCCTGCTGAACCACGTGATAGTACCGCCTCTCATCCTCGCCTAGGCTCATGTCCTTGGCCTTGGGCTTATACCAGAACACCCTGAGGTCGCGGAGGCTGCCTATGAGCTCGCTCGTCATGCCGGTCCTGTGGGT
>DAOVCM010000178.1 GCA_030670015.1 Candidatus Bathyarchaeota archaeon | reverse complement strand
GCTTCCCTATCCTTTGTAAGGGACATAACAGAGCGCAAGCGGCTGGAGGCGATGCTTCAGGAGCACACGGAAAATCTTGAGGAGATGGTGGAAGAAAAAACCAAGGAGTTACTAGACGCTGAGAGGATGGTGACAGCGGGTAAGGTTGCGTCTATGCTGGGCCACGACCTGCGTGGGCCTCTCCAGGTCATCAACAACGCCGTATATTTGTTGAAAGAGTCACCTGAGAAGTCTGGTGAAATGTTGAAGATGATTGAAGTAGCTATCCAACGCGCCACCAAGATGCTAGAGGAATTCCGTCAAAGGACCCGTGATCTCGAGTTAAACGTCGAAACCATAGATCTTTCAGCTCTGATAAGAGGAGCTGTTAAGGAGAGTCAGATCCCAAAATCTGTGAATGTTGTTTTTGAACTTGGAGATGGGCTTGTGGATGTCTCCTTGGATCCTTTGAAGATGCGCAGGGTGTTGGACAACCTTATTGCTAACGCTTTGGATGCAATGCCGGATGGTGGAGTTATGGGTTTAATTGCTGAGAGGAGGGGAGATAAGGTTGTCATCAGTGTTGCCGACACAGGTGTGGGTATTCCCGAAGACGAGATGTCAAGAATATTCAAGCCTTTCCATACGACTAAGATCAAAGGGATGGGCCTTGGATTGGCCTATTGCAAGAGGGCGATTGAGGCTCACAACGGTACTATCTCTGTGGAATCAAAAGAGGGAGAAGGAACAACATTCACCATCATCCTTCCCCTTAAGCATGATCCTAAAACAGAAAACATTAGCCTAGATATTATCCCGGTTCATCTTCACCCCACGAATATACACATCGAGGAATAATTTTTGACTAGATTAGTGTAGTAAGCACTTTTTCGCGTGCTCAGGATAATAACAGGGATTACACCTTATTGGACTATTTAACCCGCCCATGAATAACTTACCCTTGCATTTAGGATGAAGAAGTTCAGTAATGTTTTCATTTTAAGAAGGTAAGACTCACTCTCTCCCCCCTTGCAATGCCAAGATGTTTATGAGCGTTGCCTTGGTTGACGGCGATCTCTAGGTATCCACCACCGGCGACTAGGAGAAGCAGCTCATTTTTAGGAGTTGCGGAGAAGTGACGAACATAGGGAATTCTGTTCTCAGTACCGTGAACATTGACAGCGAAGAAACATCCAGGGTCAGCTCCGATGCTTTCTAGTACATCGTAGGTGATGTTTGTCACGAGGTTTCCGAAGCCATCTATGTGTATTACCCTCGCCTCAACATGGTTACCTGTCACGTTTGGCTCATAGGTTGAAAGACGGACATAACTCTGTATTTCTACACCTAGCTCAGAGGGGGCGACACCTTTTGCTAGGAACGCCCCTGTCGGACCGAACACATCCCTTCCGTCGAACACATCTGAGACCCTTTGTGGCAGCAGTTCCCTGTTCGTGATCTTGAAAACCTTTGACACGCCGAGTCTCTCTGCAGCTGGGGCGAGGAGCCCGTTGTCAGGACCTACTAGGAAAGCGCCTTTTGATTTTATTATTATCGGCTTGCGTTCTCCGCCTACCCCTGGGTCGACGACGCCGACATGAACTGTCCCTTCGGGGAAGTAGGGGACGCTTCGGACCAGGTGGAAGGCGCCCTCCTCTATGCTATAGTTACCCACGTCGTGGCTGATGTCGATGATGGTTGCATCCGGCGCTATCCGTAGAATCGCACCCTTCACCTCGGCGACGTACGAGTCCTTCAATCCATAGTCAGTCAACAGGGTTACAATGGGCATCTGAAACTCCGAATATCTAGGTCCGTTTCAGTGATTAAAAAAGGGGATGGTGAAGACCATATCCCTTAAGGATACCATTGTTTCGAGCACCTAGCTCCATTTATATAAGATCCATCCGGATTAGGTCTTGATTTACATGAAACTCGTAGTATTTAGCCCCAAGAGACTGGGGGCTCTCATCGAAGATGATTCCATTGTCGACCTAAACCTCGCATATGCCGCCTATCTCTCCCAGAAGGGGGTTTCCAGGCCCTACGCCCACGCTTGTACAGAGGTACCTTCGGACCTCCTTGCTTTTATCGAGGAGGGAGATGCGGGGCTCCGTGCGGCTGAGAAGGCCGTCTCATTTGTCCAGGATGGTGTGACTGAGGGCCCCTGTGGTGAAAGGCTAGTGTACGAAGCTGGTGAGGCGGAGATCCTCGCTCCCCTCCCGAGTCTGGCGTCTCGCATCGTGATGGCTGGAGCGAATTTCTATGATCATGCTGCTGACGTCTTTTCAATGATGAGAGGGGAGAAGATAACGAAGGATGACATCAGGAGGCAAGTAGAGGAGGGAAAGTCACCTCCGTGGGGTTTCTGGAAGTTCTCCCGGAACGTCGTCGGTCCGGATGAGCCTATCATATACCCAGCCAGGACTGAGCGCCTTGACTACGAGGTGGAGGTGGCCGCCATCTTCGGTAGGAAGGGGAAGGACATCCCCGAGGACGAGGCGATGGACTACATCTATGGTTATACCATTGTGAACGACGTGAGCTCTCGGGACCAGCCGAGAGATAATGGACTCTTCCTCGCTAAGAATTTCGACACATCGGTCCCTATGGGTCCCTGCATCGTGACCTCGGATGAGCTGGGTGACCCTCACACCTTGGGGCTGAGGCTGAAGGTGAACGGCGAGGTCCGGCAGGACGGTTCCCAGTCTGACATGATCCGGGATTACCCCTTCTGGATCTCCTTCATGACCCGGGACATGACCTTTTATCCTGGCGACATGATCTGCGGCGGGACCTGCGCGGGAACAGCGCTCGACACCAGCCCCCGGGACGCTGACGGAAAGACTAAGCCGGATAACTTCCTCAAGCTTGGCGATGTTATTGAGGCCTGGGTGGAGAAGATCGGCACCCTCCGTAACCCTGTGGTCTCCAAGCGAAAATAGCCTTCCTTTCTCATTACGAGTTTCTACGGTGGGAACCATTTGGAAGGGCTCTATGCTGCTGTTGACCTCGGCGCCACCCATGTCAGGGTCGCCTCTGGGGACGAGGCTGGACTCAGGAAGAAGTTCTCGGAGCAGACAGACAGGATGAACGGTGCTGAGGGTATCGCGGCTCAGATCGTTCGTATGATCAAAGCCCTCAACATAGAGGAGTTGTCAGCTATCGGAGTCGGGGCGATAGGGCCCATCGACCTGGGGAAGGGTTGTGTCTCCGAGACCCCGAACCTTCCATTCAAAACTATTCCCATCCTTGAACCCCTCACCGAGACCTTCCATGTGCCCGTTGGAATACTAAACGATTGCTCGGCTGCTGTGCTGGGAGAGCGGGAATACGGTGCGGGCAGAGGACTGAGGAATCTGGTCTACGTGACTCTGAGCACAGGGCTTGGGGGAGGCGCCATCGTGGATGGCCATCTGCTGGTTGGAAAGGACGGGAACGCCGTTGAGATAGGGCA
>DAOVCM010000140.1 GCA_030670015.1 Candidatus Bathyarchaeota archaeon | reverse complement strand
GGCAATTCAGGAAGGAATAAGTTGCATATAGATTTAGCTTATCCGTCTTCACCATTCCTGCTCGGTAAAAAGGGAAGTATTCGAAGGAGAGAGGTCGGTTTCTCGGCCGTGATGTATCTTCTCTCAGAGACTGCACCTTGCGAAAGAGTAAACAGGGTCATGTATAATTGACCATTAATGGAAAGGATACATTCATTAAGATAATATCACTTTGCTGTTCATCCATCCGTTGTGAGATTAATGGCGATATCAGAGAGGATCAGCATCATTAGGACTGTGGAGGAGGACGCTGAGAGGCTTGCGGAGATATGTAAAAGAGCTTTCGACACCGACGTTGATGTGGGAGCACCGGAGCCAGGAGGGCCCCCGGGCTACGATTCACCGGAAACCCAGGTTCGTCTAATGCAATTCCTTGACTACTATAAGATTCTCCTCGACGACTTCATGGTGGGAGGCGTTATCATAGGTTCGAGCGGGGATGAGCACCGTGTTCTGGAGAGGATCTTCGTAGACCCAGACTACCATAACCATGGCATCGGGACGAGGGTTATGGAGCTGGTATGGGAAGTGTATTCCAAGGCGAAGCTCTGGACCCTTGGAACCCCCGAGGGGAACGTAAGGACGAAGCACTTCTACGAGAAGCTTGGATTCGTACACGTGGGCTGGGACCTAGACGACCCTAACTGGAGGGGCCTGTGGTACGAGAAGGCGATGGACTCGTCAGAACCGTACATTATGGGGAAGATTGAGGAGCTTAGTGACGGGATGAAGCATGTGGACATTGAGGGAGAGATACTGGAAAAGTCGGATGCTAGGGTGGTAAGGTCGAGAAGGAGATGGCAGACCCTGAGCGTCGCCAACGCTGGGTTAGGCGACAATACCGGGAGAATAGTCCTCGTTCTATGGAACGAACAGATTAAGCAGGTGAAGGTAGGCGACAGGGTGAGAGTCGAGAACGGGTATGTAAATTCGTACAGAGGAGTGACCCAGCTCAACGTAGGCAGAGCCGGTAAGCTGGTCATACTGTTACAGTAGAAAATTGAAGGTTGGTCGGTATGCCGGTCGTAACCCATCTTCTGTTCATGGCGGCATTCAGCTGAACGGGCTACCCGCGTCTCCTGCAGGTCGTCACGGACGCCTATTCGCCCTTTCACCCCGCTGGGACGGTCGTCTCACCCCATCCAGCGGCGTCCTCAGCCCTACTAGGGTATCATCGCCGTGCCGTTGGAGGTCTCGTCTCTGTCCGGTGCCAGGGCTCTCGCCCTACGCCTCGCGGCGTCGCGGTCCTGCGTGGTGGATGGAGTTTCCTCAGGCCTAGGGCCCGGCAGCCGCCCACCGGCTCACCGACCAAGAAAACCAGAACAGCGCCCATCTATAACCTTTGTGTGGGCTTAGGTATAAGGCCACGTAAGATTTCTTCTGGAGATGAAAGGACTACAAATCTTAAAGTATTCAAAAGTGGAAAACCATAACCGAGATAGATGAAGATAAAGGATATTGACATCATATTCGCTGACAGGTTCTTGTTCGTACGAGTCCATACCGATACAGGGTTGACTGGGCTTGGTGAGTCTGGGGCATGGGGGCATCTGGAGGCATCCGCCAAGGCCGTCGAGAAATTCAAACGATATCTCCTTGGAAAAGACCCTCTCCGCACGGAACATCACCAGCAGTACATGTACAGGAGCAGCCACTTCCGTGGGGCGGCTGTCATGGGAGCTATAAGCGCCATCGATCTAGCCCTCTGGGACATCGCGGGCAAGCACTTCAACGTTCCCTGCTACCAGCTGCTCGGAGGCAGGGTTCGGGACTGGGCGCGAGTATACTATCACGTTATCTACAACAGTCACGACGAGCTTGTCGAGGGATGTAGGAGGGCCAAGGGGATGGGGTTCAGTGCCGTCGGCCATCTCTCACCGTTCATTCCCGAGTCCTTCGATATGTCCCACTCGAAGATGATGAAGGACGCAGCTGACAGGGTAGGCGAATATCGGGAGGCGGTTGGGGACGACGTAGACCTCTGCATCGAGATACACAGGGAGCTTCATCCAGCTCAGGCGATCGTGCTTGGCAACCTCATCGAACAGTATCGCCCAATGTTCCTCGAGGACCCTGTCCCTCCGGACAACTTCGACGCCATGGCAAGGGTAGCGCGCAACATCAAAATACCGATAGCCACGGGCGAGAGGCTTCTAACCATACAGGAGTTCGAGATGCTTCTCAGGAGAGAAGCAGCGGAGTACATCCGGCCTGACGTGTGTACGGTCGGAGGGCTGACAGGGTCGAAGAAGATCGCGGCAATAGCTGAGGCAAACTATGTCGGTGTGATTCCCCACAATCCGTTGAGCAGGGTGAGCACGGCGGCATGCATCCAGCTAGCGGCGTGTATACCCAACTTCGTGATTCAGGAGTACCCACGCTATGAGACGATGCCCGTGAAGGACCTTGTAAGGACATCCATCGAATTGAAGGACGGATACCTCAGGATACCGAACTCACCAGGTATCGGAGCGGAACTCAACGACGACGCTCTTGAAAGATTTCCTTATCGTCCCAGACCTCCATCCACCCTTATCAGGAGAGATGGCTCCATTGTGGACTGCTATATCCCTTCATCCTTCTTCAACAATAAGAAAAATAGGGATGCAATTAATCATGGTCAATAATTAATGTTACCTGATCTTATGAATTGTGATAATAACTCTTTAAAAATACGTCATCAAACAAGGATTTCAGACTGCCCTATAGGACGCCATGCTTAAATCACACACCACGAAATCTCATGCGATGAAGATCCTCCAGGCAACGGATGATGCCATCAAGAAGGCAGCTGCCATCATACACGTAGGAGGCGTGGTCGTATACCCCACCGACACTGTCTACGGCCTGGGCTGCGCCCCCCAGATCCCTGACGCAGCGAAGAAAGTGTGTGTCATCAAGGGGCGTGCCGATAAACCCCTTCCCCTCGCTTGCGCTGACGTGAAGGAGGCGAGGCGCATCGTAGAGTTCAACCCGGTTGCTGAGAGGCTCGCCGAGCGATTCTGGCCCGGTCCCCTCATGCTAGTTCTACCTGCGAAGGTCGACTACTCCATGTGGGTGACCCATGGCGCTAAGACCCTAGGGGTCCGGGTCCCAGACCACGAAGTCTCGAGAAAGCTGGCGAAGCTCTCCGGGGGCGTCATCGTGAGTACCAGCGCAAACAAGTCGGGGGAGAAACCACCGAATACCGTTGGTGAGGTTATGGACCAAGTAGGCGACAAGGTTGATATCATCCTGGACGGAGGACAGTCTCCAGGAGCCCAGCCGTCCACCGTCCTAGACCTCAGCGGAGAGCACGCGTGGATCCTCCGGCAGGGCCCTATTACAGCGGATCAGATCAAGAAAATGCTATCAGCCTAGAGCTTCCAGCCCCTGGGCACGAGTTTCGCAACGTTCCGCTGCTGGGGGACGCCCACCGATGTGGCCACAGGTTCACATTTTGTTCTGAATAGGAAGAGAGTTGGACATGGGGCAGGGTATTCTGTGAGGGTCTCCCAGTTCGCCATCCCCTTGGCGACGATCACGTCGGCGGCGTCGTAGGCGGTGTTGAACTCGTCAGAGGATTCTGAGAGGTTTATTCCTACGGCGTCTGTCCCCGTGGTGATCACATAGTCTGCCTCATCGATCATACCAACAGCCACAGCGTCAACCATGAGGGCGTCGTTCAGAGAGGGGCCACCCTTCACAGCTACGGTGACCGTGCATTCCAGGTTCCGGAGTTCTCTGACCACTAGCCGATCAAAGGCTATCTCTCCGGCGTTGTCAGTGAGCAGTAACACCTTGATGTCAGTCCCGAGAAGGGTCTTGAAACGGTCGATGTCATCCAGATAGAAGTCGTCAGCTTCCGCGGATTCGAAGGCCTCTTCAAAGTCTGGGCTGTGACCTGGCACGTCGTAT
>DAOVCM010000229.1 GCA_030670015.1 Candidatus Bathyarchaeota archaeon | reverse complement strand
TAAAAGACGGCAAGGATAACGGCCACCATGAAAAAGTACCCTAGAACAGGGTGCGAGGTCACCTCGTCTAGCCGGTCCCCAAGAGTCCGCTTGGACTCGAAGTGGGTCATGACCTCCGCGGCGAACCTACTCGCAACAGTGTATCTCTCTGAGGCGATGATGCTGTCCATATCGTGACCGTGGATCTCCTCAATCTCCTCAACCAACCTCCTGACAAGATACTGCAAGGAGGACTCGAATTTGTAGACCAGCCGCGTGATCTCGTCGTCCCCCTCCATCAGCTTGATGGCGATCCAACGGCTTGGATAGGGCGTATCCAGGTTTCCGATTGCCTCGGTCAGTTCCTCGATACGGCTCTCGACCTCAGGCCCGTAAGCAATGAAGGCGGGAGGCTTTCTCTCTTGGTCTGCGACCTCGACGACCACGCTCATGAGCTCCTCGAGGCCAAGACCCTTCACCGCCACCGTCGGGATGACAGGGACCCCCAGCAAGCTCGACAGTTTCTCGGCGTCTACCCTGATGCCCTTGCTCTCAGCGAGGTCCACCTGGTTGAGGGCGATCACCATCCGCGGCTCTAGCTCCAGCAGCTGGAGGGTGAAGAAGAGGTTCCGCTCGAGGATGGAGGCGTCGACGACGTTAACTAGGACGTCAGGCTGCTCGACGGCGATGTACTCCCGGCTCACCAACTCCTCGATGGAGTACGTGGAAAGGCTGTAGATACCGGGGAGGTCGAGGACATCAACTGTGTAGCCTCTGAAGCTAAGCGTCCCCTCGGCACGTTCCACCGTCTTCCCAGGCCAGTTACCCACATGCTGGTGGAGGCCTGTCAGCTCGTTGAATATGACACTCTTGCCTACGTTGGCGTTGCCAGCCAGGGCGATGGTGAGCTTTCTGCCTCTTACTTCTTCCATCTTCCACGCTCACGCCTGTGGTGGGGTCCATGTGGGTGAACACGTTTTTGTTGCGAAGAGTCATTTTCCAACTCTATGAAGACGCGCCGGGCCAGTCCTCTACCGAGAGCTAATAAGGTTTCCCTGACCTCAATCTCAATGGGACCATGAAATGGGGCAGCATTAACGACATGGATTTTGGTACCTCGGGTGAGGCCCATGTCGAGTAGCCTCTGACACGCTGTCGTCCCGCCTCTAATGAATGCGACAACGCCTTCCTCCCCCGGTTTCAGGTTCGAGAGCTCCGTTAATAGCTTGAAGCTGCCATCCTCCTCCCTGACAGCGGCGCATTGCTCGCAGTCCTCTACATCGAGGGGGCAGGGAGGAATGGGGGGCCCGTCGTCGAGGCTGGTCTCAGGGCTCTCTAAAGCCTTACAAAGGGCGGCCGCCGCCTCATCTGAGAGGCCGTGCTCCAACCTGCATGCTTCGTCGTGAACCTTATTACGCCTCAGGCCTAGAAAGTCGTGTAGGAACCTCTCCAGGAGCCTGTGCTTGCGAACCACCTTCTGGGCGTGAGCCATACCCTTCCCTGTGAGCATCACGCCCTTATAGGGCTTGTATTTGACAAGCCCGTTGTCCGCCATCTTCTTGATCATCTGGGTGACGCTGGGCGGTGAAACCCTCAGCTTCTTCGCCAGCTCAGTGTTCTTAGCCAGCTCTCCATTCTCGTTGAATGCGTATATAGCCTCTAGGTACTCCTCGACGCTCTCGCTGCTCAAGACGGATCAGAATTTAGGTATACCTAAAATATTTAAGTATTTAGTATTGCTGCAAAAGGGTTAGGTAAGGGAGTAGGAGAACCTAGGTGTGTCAGGAACCCCTCCCTCGGGCCTAAGGTCGACCCGCTCCCGGATTTTCCCCTCCGCAATGAGCATGTCCACAACCGAGATGTAGGGATTCACTATGCTTATACCCGCCTTCCGGTACTCGTTCATCTTCTCAGGTGATACACCATAGGCTTGAGCCCACCCTTCTGGGAAGAGACCGTGAAAGATCTGCCTGAAGTCGAGTTCATTCGTCTTTTTAAGTGTCTCCAATATGAGGCTTCCCAACTCGTTCCGATCCAGTCTTAGGTTCGGCACCTTCCGGTTCGAGTCGAGGGGCATCACATCGATGTGACCGCGGGTCAGCTTCAACAGAGAGTTCTTTGGAGGTTCGAAGATCTTGTCGAGCTCGTCCCGGATGTCGTGGAACCCAATGTGGCTACTGCAGAACATGGCCTCGTCATCCCCCACGGCCACCACGCAGGGCTGGTGCCAGTTTGCGATCCATACTGTCTCTGGTTGGTCTGATGATATGCATCCTAAGAGGAATGAGCCCGTGAACTGGGACGCGATACTCTTAAGACTCTTCTCCATGGACATGCCCTCGGTCAGAGCGTCGCTCAACATGTGGACGGCTACTTCGCTGTCTGTGATAGCGTCGACATCAGCTGAGTAGGATCTGAAGGTGTGCTTCTCCCTAAGCCTCTCCCAGTGCTCCTTATAGTTGGCGATGCCGCCGTTGTGCATCAGGGCTAAGGTGCCTGAGTCGTCGACGAAGGGGTGGGCCATCGCCCTAGTGTTGTACCGGGAGTCTTCCTTCGCTTTCGCATTGTAGCGGCTGTGGGCAATTCCCGTTGTTCCTACGAGAGACTCGATAGCAGTAGTCTCTCTCACCCGGGCGACGTGACCGAAGTCCTTCTCCGCCATAAGGATGTTATTATTAACGACGCCAAGCCCTGTTGCGTGGGCACCGAAATACGGCTCCTGCAACTCAAGTGCTCTCAACAACAGGGGCGCGATGGGTCTGTCTCCGACATA
>DAOVCM010000155.1 GCA_030670015.1 Candidatus Bathyarchaeota archaeon | reverse complement strand
GAGGAGGTGGCCGCGTACACCCCCAAGAGGTTCCCAGCACGTATCCACTACAGATCGGGCGCAGACATTAACGGTAATTTCACAGCAGCAAAGGTTGACATTACCATTGACTGCGGGGCCTATGCCAACAGGGCTCCCTTCTGGCTTTGGAGGCAGACAGTCCACGCAGCGGGTCCCTACGAGGTACCCCACGTCTATGTCGATGGCCGTGCCGTCTACACAAATAAGATATTTGGGGGTAGTTTCCGCGGATTCGGAGACCTGGCAATGCACTTTGCAGTAGAGACCCAGATCGACAGAATGGCTGCAAAGCTCGGCATGGACCCCGTTGAGCTCAGGCTGAAGAACGTGCTGGCGGTAGGAAAAAGAACAACGTCTGACCAGCTTCTGGAGTCCTCTGTGGGTATTGAGAAGTGCATCCGTGGTGTAGTCAAGACTTCAAACTGGGTCAAAAGGCGGAAGCCAAAGCGTGTGGGTGAAAAGGTCCGAGGCTTCGGCATAGGATGCGCCCACCACGGTATTAGTACGAGCCGAGGAGCACCCGATTGGTCAGCCGCCTCATTGATCTTCAACGAGGACGGGACCTTTACCTATCGAACAACCATCTGCGAGCTCGGCCAGGGAACACCTTTTGGCCACGCGAAGATCGTAGCCGAGATCATCGGCGCCGTTTTAGACTCCATAAGGATAGAGATACCGGATACGGACACAATGCCGAATGCTAGGCCGACCCACGGGAGCCGCGGCCTGACACTCGGCGGAACCGCAGCGGCGGATGCCGCAATAAAGCTCAGGAATCGATTGGTCAAGGTCGCTGCAACCCTCCTTGAATGCGACGAGGATTCAATTAACCTCCAAGATGGGAAGGCCTTCAATAAAGACGATCCCTCGAACAGTATCGACTTCAAGGACCTAGCACATGAACTCTACATCAGGGGTGTTTCCCCGGCTGCTTACGGCTTCTTCGTGTCCCCACGGAGGTTCTTTGACCCCAGCACAGGGCTGGGTGTAAGCTATCCCGCGTACACCTTCGCAGCCACTGTAGCAGAGGTAGAGGTAGACATCGAGACTGGACAGGTAGACATAATTAAGATCTGGCCGGCAATGGACGTAGGCAAGGCTATTGATCCGTTGATGATCGAGGGTCAGATCCACGGGGCCATCTCTCAAGGCATCGGCTTCACCCTCATGGAGAATATAAAACTCGATAAAGGACGGATCATAAACCCTAACTTCACTGACTACCTAGTCCCCTCGTCACTCGATACCCCGGAGGTAGCGGAGACTATCCTCGTCGAGGAGCCTTACAAGCACTCGGCCTTTGGAGCTAAGGGGGTTGGAGAGCCAGCCATTATTTCCATCGTGCCAGCCATCAGCAACGCCATCTACCATGCCACAGGCATCAGCTTTAACACGGTCCCCATCACAGCTGAGCGCCTCCACGCAGCGCTTAGGAGGTCTAAACAATGAAGCTACTGCCAAGCTTCACCCTCCACCGGCCCATATCCCTAAATGAAGCGCTCAAGCTGTTGAGTAAGCTGGAGGATTCGAAGCCAATCGCAGGAGGCACCGACCTATTGATAGACCTAAAGGAGGGAGCCTACAAAGCGAAGCACTTGGTCGACCTCGGCCTCATCAGGGAGTTAGGGAATATCCGAGAAGCGAATGGCCTGATACATATAGGGTCGACAACAACCCACGCCCAGCTCGTGGCATCCGAGATAATCAAGGCGAAGGCACCTGTGCTAGGCGAGGCGGCATCATTGGTCGGTGGCGTCCAGATCCGGAATAGAGCGACCGTCGGAGGAAACCTGTGCAACGCATCGCCAGGGGCGGACACCGCAACACCCCTCCTCGTCCTCGACGCACAAGTCACAGTAGCCTCTCTGGAGGGTTCAAGGAGTATGCCTCTAAGCGAGCTGTTCGCAGGCCCCAAGAGGAACAGCCTAGCACCAGGGGAACTCCTAACTGAGATAAGCTTCTCCGTACCACCTGCTTGTTCAGGCGCTTCATTCAGTAAACTGGGGAGGAGGAGAGGCTGCACCCTCTCCCTCATCAACGCTGCCGCCTATCTTGAAACCAATGGGGCAACCTGCCGCGAGGCTAGGGTTGCCTTCGGCGCCTGTGCCCCTACGCCTGTTAGGATAAAAGATGTTGAGGAATTGCTTAAAGGTAAGAAGCTCGACAACCAATCGATCAAGGAGGTATCGTCAGCCTGTTACGGGCTCGTGCAGCCTTCAACTCGAGTTCATGCGCGGGCGTCGGAGGAGTATCGTCGGGAGATGTCCTGCGTCTTTATGAAGAGGACGCTGATGGAGGCGTTGGACCGAGCAAGGAGGAATATGCAATGAATGTAAGATTCACGCTGAACGGTAAAGATGTCGAGTCCGAAACTAGGGATAATAGGCCGCTTCTCGACTTACTCAGGGTCGACCTCGGCGTCACGAGTGTGAAGAAGGGATGTGAGTACGGGGAGTGTGGGGCTTGTACTGTACTGCTGGACGAAGTGCCTGTCACATCCTGCTTGGTGTTGGCCCCCCAGGTTGAGGGGAAGACGGTCACCACCATAGACGGCTTGGTGGACGATCCCCTTATGGAGAAGCTGAGGCAGGCGTTCCTTGAGGACGGGGCTATCCAGTGCGGCTTCTGTACACCCGGGATGCTTCTGACGGCGTACGCGCTGCTGAAGGAGAATCCTAACCCGACGGAGTTGGAGGTGAAAAAGGCCATTGAGGGGAACATATGTCGGTGTACAGGATATGTCCTCATCATTAAGGCCATCCTCGACGCTGCGGAGAGGGTCTTGGCTGAGTGACCTTGAGATAATCTCCAAGCTGAACAGGCTTCTAGATGAGGGAAAGGCGGCGGTTCTATGCACCCTAGTGGAAAAGAGTGGCTCTGGGCCCCGGGACGAGGGAGCCAAGATGCTAGTCGACTCCGAGGGCAATTCCCTTGGTACAATAGGCGGGGGAGGCATGGAAAGGAGACTTGTCGAGGAAGCGCTGGGAGCCCTGAAGGAGGGGCAACCCAGAACCCTTGTCTTCGCTCTGGGAGTGGAGCCGGAGGAAGGCACAATCCCCGTAGATTCCAAATGTGGCGGAGAGGTGAAGATATTCTTGGACGTCATCACGCCTGAGCCACGCGTCATCATCGCAGGTTCAGGGCACATAGGTAAGCCTGTAGCGGATCTAGCACACATCGCGGGTTTTGAGGTGGTAGTCATCGACGATGCGGTAACAGCTACCCTGAAAAGGTTCCCCTTTGCACAGAGCATCTATACGGGCCCCTTCGAAGAGGAACTCAAGAGGGTAGAGGTAAGACATGCCGACCTCACCGTCGTTGTCCACGGAGAAACCGATCATGAACTAGCTGCACTGAGGAGCTTCCTCAGGCGTAGACCCGCTTACATCGGCCTCCTGGGGAGCAGAAACAAGGCTGCAGAGCACAGGAGACAACTGCTGGCTGAAGGCTTTCCTAGAAAAGACGTCGAGAAGATAAGCACACCAATCGGCATCGACATCGGGGCTGAGACCCCTGAGGAGATCGCCATCAGCATAGTGGCCGAACTCATCGAGGCGAGACGCCTCGGCTGGCCTCGAAAAGCTCCTTAACCCTCCCGAACTGCTCGGGTGTGTCGAAGTCCAGAGTACACCAGAGGTCCCCCTCC
>DAOVCM010000237.1 GCA_030670015.1 Candidatus Bathyarchaeota archaeon | reverse complement strand
GTCTCGAGATCACCAGTGAGGTTATGGACTCGCAAAAGTCGGTGGTCTTCGACCAGGCGGGTAACAGGATGCACGCCCAGAACGGGCTCCTCCTCTGGCTGTTGAAGAAGTAAACTAGACGACCCAGTTTATTAATCTGGATCACTTATTATTCCCAGTTAACGTAGGGAGTTCTAATGTCCCGTAACGAAGCTCTTATTGAGATAGTGGATAGGACCTTCTCGATCCCCCCGAAGGTCATCGCTGGTTACGCCAGACTGGACAGGGCGTTCACCAGTGGTGACCTCGCCCGTATCTGCGATATCTCCAGGTCCTCTGCGAAGTTCTACCTCAGCAAGATAGTAGGCCTTAGAATGGCGACTAAGGTTCCCCACAAGAGGCGGTACCAGAAGTACGACAACGCCGACACGTTCTCCAACTGGCTGAAAGACCTGATCAAGCTCGCCATCGTCCCACTGGAATCTGGTGCACTGAAACTCCCTGAAGAAGAATAGAGGCGTAAGTCATGTCTCTCCGAGACCTGGTGGCGAGCAAGCCGAAGCGACCCCGGTTTACACGTACTCTAGACCGGAAGCAGGTTCGGAGGATGAAGAAACGGGGCTACGATGCTGAACGAGAGCTTGTGCATAAGCTGAGGGATAATGGCTTCAAGGCCCTCAGAGTCCCCGTCAGTGCACCCAGTAATGAACCCCTCCCTGACGTATTCGCCATCAGGGCTAATACGATCCTCGCCTTCGAGGTGAAGAGCCAGGTGAGATACGTTTACTACAAGAGGAACCAAGTCTTGAAGCTCCATGAGTTCCTCGACATTCACTGCATATACCCGAATAGGCTGGCTGTCCTAGCTGCCAAGTTCAAGTACAAGGGATGGGTGTTCAAGATAGCTGAGAAACCAGGCGACTACTCTCTTAGACTTGGGCAAGGCATCAGTTTCAGAGACCTACTCAAGCATACGGAGTGAAACTAAAAAAAACTGCCAGGTTTAAATATTTTGCTTAGACTTTCTCAAATAACTCTCATTGGATCTGATTCATAATGGTTAAAGAACTTTCATACAAACAGGCAAGGAAGGCCTTCCCCGAGACCTTTATCGAGTGTGAGTCTACAATGGAACTCTCACCACTCAAGGAAATCATCGGGCAGGAACGGGCTGTCAGGGCTCTCAACTTTGGCCTCAAGATCAAGGATAAGGGTTTTAACATCTATGTATCCGGGATGCCTGGCACGGGTAGGAAGACAGCAATAGTCGACTTCCTTGAGGCGATCGCCAAGACTAGGCCAGTGCCCTCTGATTGGTGCTATGTAGACAACTTCCAGGATCCCAACAGACCTTGTGCCCTAAGGCTCCCCGCTGGGAAAGGCGCCGAGTTCGTGAAGGACATGCAACAGTTCGTCTCCGAGATAAAACGCGCCTTACGGACTGCTTTCGAGAGCGACGAGTACGCTAGGAGGCGGCGTGATACACTGAAAGCCCTCGATGAGGAGAGGAATGTGGTCACTAAACAAGTTAACAAGATAGCAGGAGATGCCGGGTTCCTACTTCAGCGGTCACCCATTGGCCTACTCCTTATTCCCATTGTGAACGGTCGCCCTATAAACGATCAGGAGTTCACACAACTTGCCCCACAATTACGTCAGGAGATACAGGAAAGACGGGAAGCTCTCCAAGGTGAACTCCGGAGTTCCCTTAGGCAGTTTAGAGACCTTGAGCGGAAGGCAGATGAAGCAATCAAGGAGCTTAACCGGAACGTGGCTACCTTCGCCATGGAGCCAATTGTCTCAGTATTGAAGGAGAAGTTTGGAGACTGCGAGGAGGTAATAAACTACTTGGGAGATGTTGAGGAGAACATCCTCGATAATCTCTCCGCAATCCGACAGGGTGGACAGGCTGAACAGCCCCAGCTTCCATTCCCAATGCCTGGAATAAGGTCCGACCCCACAGACAGGTACAAGGTAAACCTGATCGTAGACAACTCGAAGCAAGAGGGAGCTCCTGTCGTGATGGAGCTTAATCCCACATACTCCCGCCTATTCGGCGCAACTGAGAAAGAGGCTCGGTTCGGAGCGCTAGTTACAGACTACACTATGATCAGAGGGGGATCCGCTCATAGGGCGAAGGGCGGGTTTCTTATTGTTCCTGTCGAGGGGCTCTTCACTAACCTTCTTGTCTGGGAGAGCCTGAAGCGGACCATATCAAACGCGAAGCTTGAGATAGAAGAGCCTACCCAGCGCCTTGGATTCATGATAACTAAATCCCTGAGGCCGGAGCCTATTCCCTTCGATGCAAAGGTCGTCGTCATCGGTAACCCTCAGATATATAACGTCCTCTACGCTAGGGACAGGGATTTTAAGGAACTCTTCAAGGTAAAAGCCGATTTTGACACCACAATGGAACGAAACGATAAGAACGTAGAGCAGTACGCTGCGTTCATCTGCACCCTGTGCAACAAGGAAGGATTGATACACCTCGACTCAACAGGCATTGCGTCCGTCATCGAGTACAGCTCCAGGCTTGCAGCCGACCAGATGAAGCTGTCAACAAGGTTCTCGGAGATAGCTGATATCATCCGTGAGGCGAATTTTTACGCAAAGGAGGAAGACGCTGAGTTCATCACGAAGAAGCACCTCACCAAGGCGCTCGAGGAGAAGGTCGATCGTTCTAACCTGATCCAGAAGAAGATTGAGGAGATGATAGCACG
>DAOVCM010000058.1 GCA_030670015.1 Candidatus Bathyarchaeota archaeon | reverse complement strand
GAAATTTTGTACTCGCCCACTCTCTCGTGGATGAGCCCCACGGACTCTCCCCCACTGTTATAATAATGTACTCCCTGCACCAATGCGGAGCAACAATTCCCCACGCCGGCAACGGCTACCCTGATTCTACCCATAGACCCTCCCCCTAATCCAAAGTGATAGGTTAATGGTGAAAGTTCGAATATTTAACGCCGGCGCTTAGGCAAGGGTAGGGATTAATCGTTTTCGAGGGGTTTGCTCATGATGATGGCGTCCTCGTCAGGGTAGTAAGCTCGTACCCTCCCGATTTCGGAGAAGCCTAGCCCCTGATAGAAAGAGCGTGCAGTAGTGTTTGATTCTCTTACTTCCAGTGTCACTCGGGCAACCCCCCTCATCCTATACTTCTTCTCAATCTCCTGCATCAGACGAGTTCCCATCCCCCTGTTTCTACACCTTGAATTAACCGCTATATTCAGTATGTGTCCCATGCTCGATTTGTGGGATAATCCGCTGAACATGATCTCCCGAATCTCTCCGATGACGTAGCCCACTATCTCTTCGTCTTCCCTTGCAACAAGGAAGAGGTCGGGCGCCTTATCATGCATGTAGTTGAAGAAGCTGGATGGCCATGGATCTTTGAACGAGGCGGCCTCGATCTCGTTGATCTTGGACTGATCCTTCTCCTCATAGGGTCTGAACGTAAAGGACATTTGACACACCTATAATCTTGTTTTTCTTTTGTATTTAAGGTTCTAGCTATGCCTGTTTCCTTGATATGTAGACGGTTTGTTTTCATATCGCTAGCGATGGATATTTATATCACTAGAGACATGGATATATCACTAGAGATATGAAGAGGTAAGAGAATTGGAATGGTGGATGAACGCGATGATCGCGGTATGCGGATACCTCCTGGGAATGGCGTTCGCCGGTAGCTTCCTAGGGAGGAGGTGGATGGGCACCGTAGACATTTCCCTCCACAAGCTCTTCAAGATTAAGGTGACCACTGGAAAGTACCTATATTGGAAGCACTTCTGCGGAATCAACAAACCTCCTAGACCTGAAAACCTGAAGAAGCCAAGCAAACTAAGCGAGATATTCTTGTCTAGACTCCTTTAAGGGAAACTTCTGCTAGTAGTTTAAGGCTTCCACCACGTGAACACATATCAGATTCTGGAATCTCCCTTGTCGTCAAGTATACATAGATATTACTAGAATACAATACTACTCGATTGAAGCTGGTTATAGGAGAGTTCAGGAAGGGTTCTCAGGGAAAACTAATAATCTACCGGGCTCACGTGTGAGTTGAAATGCTCCGATTAGGAATTATAGGCTGCGGCAGGGTCACAACCATGTTCCACCTAAAAGCAGTAAAGGAGGTGCCAGATGTGACGGTGACTGCTGTAGCAGACAGCAATCGGGCGAGGATGGAGGAGGTCAAAGAGAAGTCGGGAGCTGAGAAGGGGTATGTCAACTATCAGAAACTGCTTTCTGACCCAAATGTGGACGCCGTGGCTATTAACACGCCTCCTCGATTCCATGAGGAAATGGTTGTAGAGTCTCTCAGGCTGGGTAAACATGTGCAGTGTGAAAAACCCCTCGCCCGTAACAAAGAGGGCTGCATCCGCATCAAGAATGTCCAGCAGGCCACAGGACTAGTCGTCCTCCCAGTGCACAACTATGCTTTCACCCCGTGTTTAGCTACTGCTCATGAAGTAATCCGGAGTGGAGAGATCGGAGAGGTCCAGAGTATCCAGCTCCGATTTAACAACAACCTGAGGAGCTACAGATCAAGGTCGGACTTTAGGCTTGAGAAAAAAGGGGGCATCGTCGAGGATCTCCTGCCTCACGTATTATCTGTTGTTCATGCTATCACGGATTTCAGCAGTAAGGTTGAGGCAGTCGAGGGGTGGAATAAGAGTTACAAGGTCATCGACAACCTTAAGCTCAAACTGAGAACCAAAAAAGGAGTAAAGCTGAACTGCTCGATGAACTGGACGAGCCTCATACCCAGCTTCAAGGTGAGCGTCTTAGGCGAGCTGGGCCAGATAAAAATGGAACTCATGAAATTCCCCTTCCGTGTCGCAGTTAAATCCTCCACGGGGAGAAGGACGATTGACCGGAAGGGACTGAGGAAGTACCTGGACATACTCCAGCTCAAGCACCCCTCTTTCAGGAGGCAATACTTACATTTCTATGGGCTCATACAGGACGTGGAGTCCCCCCGTTTTACGGTCAACGATGAAATCGACATAATGCGAATCATGGAAGAGGTTGTCACGCTTCTACATGAAACCGATATAACATAGGTTAGCCTATTTTTCTGGGGGACAGTGAGGAAAGAAATTTCATTGAACCAGCACAAGGTTGCTGTTGTGGAGTCTGCGGAGGAGGTCGCGACTGCCGTTCAAACCAGTATAGACCTTATAGGCAGCCTGAAGCTGACAGACTGCAATCACGTGATCATAAAGCCCAATGTTTGCAACGCAAAGAACCCGTACGGTATGGTGCTCACCGACTTTCGAGTAATAGAGGCAGTCATCGACCTTGTCCAGAAAAAAACAGACATGATTACTGTTGTCGAATCTGATAACATCTCAGGATCCGCCGACAAGCGGATGAGTAGGTCCGGGCTGCTTCGAAAGCTAGAGGAAATGGGCGTCAGTTTCTTGAACCTTAGCCATGACGAGTTCGTAGTTCACGAAGTGGCTGGCGTAAAGCTCAGGCTGCCGAAGACCGTACTAAACGCTGACTGCTTCATCAACATCCCAAAAATAAAAACATGCGGCCACACCCTAGTCACCCTTTCCATGAAGAACCTCTTCGGAGTCCCCCAGAGAGCGAAGAAAAACAAGCTGCACAGCCACCTTGACGAGATCCTCCCCTATCTTACAAAGGTTATCCGGCACGACCTCATCGTGGTTGACGGTATTGTGGCGATGGAGGGGAACGGCCCTGTTATTGGAACGCCTAAGGCTCTCGGTGTCATCGTCGCCGGTTTGAATCCTGTCTCGGTCGATGCGGTATGCGCGAGGATTATGGGATTTGACCCCTCTGAGATAAAACATATCGCCAAGGCTTATGAGATGGGGCTAGGAGAAATGAGACTTGACGCGATAGACATCGTTGGAGAGGATTGGAAACGATTTGCATCCAAGTTCGAGAGGCCCTACTCACTTAAGGCCACTCTTAGATCAATCAAATCGGTCCGTAAGGTATATTTCTAGAGACTTTCAACGCTAATCCCCGCTTCAACCATTCTCCAATTACACGTCAACGCCTTTGTAAGTCGTCTATTGTCGAACTCTCAATCGATCCATGTCGAAGTCCTTAAATACGCCTTGAATAATCAAATTTCGAACTAATTAGGATAGTTAATGATCATGAAGACAGTTAATACAGTCGGGATTGTGGGGTACGGGGCCTATATTCCCATGAATCGGCTGAGAGCTTCTGAGGTGAACCGAGTCTGGGGTGGCTCCGGCACCCCTATAGAGGAGAAGTCTGTCACAGCCATGGACGAGGATGCGGTGACTATTGCGGTCGAGTGTGCGAGGTACGCAGTCAAGAGGGGCAAGATCGCTCCGAAGGATATAGGCGCCGTTTATGTCGGGACCGAGTCTAAGCCCTACGCCGTCAAACCATGCGGCACCATCGTAGCTGAGTCGATAGGGGCCACCCCCAACGTGATGGCCGCTGACTACGAGTTCGCCTGCAAGGCGGGAACCGAGGCCTTCCAGACATGCATCGGCTTAGTGTCGAGCGGGATGGTAAGATACGCAATGGCGATAGGTGCAGACACGGCTCAGGGTAGGCCCGCGGACGCTCTCGAATACACGGCCGCCTGCGGCGGCGCCGCGTACATCTTCGGTAGAAAGCCGGACAGAACGATCGCCGATCTGGAGGGCTCCTATTCCTTTGTGACAGATACTCCCGACTTCTGGCGCAGGGGAAGGGAGATGTACCCGAGGCACGGCAGCCGGTTCACCGGGGAACCAGCTTACTTCCACCACGTGATAAGCGCAGCAAAGGGGCTTATGGAGGAACTCGGCACCGAGCCAGGAGACTTCACCTACGCGGTGTTCCATCAGCCCAACACCAAATTCCCCATCAAAGCAGCGAGGACCATCGGCTTCGGCATGGACGCCATCAAGCCAGGCCTCGTAGTACCCTTCGTCGGCAACACCTACGCGGGATCAACTCTATTGGGGCTCGCGGCGACCCTCGATGTGGCCAGCCCGGGCGACCGTATCCTAGCCGTATCCTATGGTTCTGGGGCTGGAAGCGACGCTTTCAGCTTCATCGTTCAGGACGAAATAGCCAACAACCCCAGATTGGATCCACCCGTCTCGGTTTTCATCAACCGGAAGCGCTACATCGACTACTCTTTATACTCGAAACTGAGGGGAAAGTTCATCAAATGAGGCGTGTAGCAATCGCGGGCATCGGCTTCACCAAGATCAGGGAGCACTGGTCGAAGTCACTGAAGGACCTGTTCGCTGAGGCAGCGCTGAAGGCGTTCGAGGACGCCGGTACAGACGAGGTCGACGCCCTGTATGTCTCAAACATGGGGGCGGCATCACTCCAAGGCCAGCTTCACCTTGGCGCGATGATGGCAGACACAATCGGAAAGAGGGGGATCGCCGCTCTCAGAGTGGAGGCAGCCTCAGCCAGCGGCGGAGCCGCTTTCCGTGAAGGGGTGAAGGCCGTAGCCTCAGGGTACAGCGACTGCGTCCTCGTCGGGGGCGTCGAGAAGATGAGTGACGGCATCCCCGCTGAGGTCTCAGCCACTCTGGCGATGTCTGAGGATCAGGAGTACACGTCCTACACTGGCGTGACAAAGATAGGGCTGAACGCCCTCATCCACAGGCATTACATGGAGAGGTTCGGAGTCAAGGCGGAGGACATAGCCATGTTCGCGGTTCGGAGTCATGAAAACGCGGTGGGGAGCCCCCACGCCCAATATCCTTTCAAGGTTAGCATCGACAGGGTTATGGCGTCTCCTATGGAGGCGGATCCTATCCACACACTGGAGTGTGCTGGAGTTGGAGACGGCTCAGCTGCAGTGCTCCTCCGACCGGCAGACGAGGCGAAAGACGATATAATTGTCGCTGCGACATCCCTGGCAACCGGTGCATACTACCTTTCAGATAGGTCGGACATACTCACGTTTGAGGCAGTGAGACAGGCAGCCACTCAAGCCTTCAAATCCGCCGATGTCTCACATAGCGAAATCGATGTCCTAGAGGTTCACGATGATACCACCATCACAGGCGTGATATCCCTTGAGGACCTAGGCTTCGTCGAGAAGGGAATGGGAGCGGAATATGTATCCAGAGGTGACACAACCCGAGGGGGGGAGACACCGACAAACACCTTCGGTGGCCTGAAGGCCCGGGGCAACCCTGTTGGTGCGACCGGCCTCTACCAGATATGCGAGGTAGCTCTGCAACTGCGACAAGAGGCAGGCCCCTGCCAGGTAGAAGACGCAAACGTGGGGTTGGCTCAAAGTCTCGGAGGACTGGGTTCAACCTGCGCCGTGACTATCCTTAGGAGAGGTTGAGATGAGCGTTCCAAGGTACTGGCGTGAAACTAGGTACAGGTACAGGCTCATTGGGGAGATGTGTACGGAGTGCGGGGCTATATTCTTCCCGAGAAGGGCAGTCTGCTTAAAGTGTGGCAGTGTGGAACTCGAAGAGTATAAATTGAAGGAGATAGGGACCGTTGCCACCTGGACCACTATACGGAATCCGCCTGAAGGTTATGAGAAATACGCGCCGTATATTGTGGCCCTCGTGGAACTCGATGACGGAGTCATGGTTCTCACACAGGTAGTGGACATTGAGCCGGAGGAGATGAAAACGGGGATGAGGGTGGAGGCAGCCTTCCGCAAGGTCAAGGAGGACGGCAGCTCGGGTATCATCGAGTACGGCTTCAAGTTCAGGCCGATCATTGAATAGCCTCTAGGTCTCACCAACCTATTGTTTTCTAATTTTCCAAACCTGAATCGCTTCACAGAATTCATCTTTATAAGTTTGACCCATAAATTGGATTAAGGCTGTTTGAACATGGCTCTGGAGAACCTCTACGACAGGATCACGGGAATAGCGAAGAGAAGAGGCTTTTTCTGGCCGAGCTTCGAGATCTATGGAGGCCTCAGCGGATTCGTCACATACGGTAACATAGGAACCAAGCTGAAGAGAAACATAGAGACCATGTGGAGGAGCTTCTATGTCCGCCACCAGCGCTTCCTCGAGCTAGAGGCTCC
>DAOVCM010000101.1 GCA_030670015.1 Candidatus Bathyarchaeota archaeon | reverse complement strand
CGGTAGTCGAGAGTGGAGAAAGCGACGATACCTGCGTCAAGCCAGGGGTTCCCCACATCCAGTATTCTGGACGCAACTCCGCCACACTCTTCGCACCTGATCTTGACGGCGTCAATGTAAGGCCTGTGAGGACTATGATTACTAAAGACATCCCATCCTTCGATGGCCTTCTCCTTGAGTTCATCTCTACTACCGATGACATCATACCATCCGCACTTGCACTCCCAAATTGGTAGGGCCAATCCCCAGTACCTTTTCTTTGAGATCATCCAGTCATCCATGTTACGGAGCCAGTCAAGCTCACGTTTCAATCCGAATTCAGGGATCCATCGCGCCTCACAGGTGGAGTTCATGATCTGGTAGCGGAGATTATTCCTCTTCTCCTCATCCGTCACATCCTCTAGGGGCTTGTCCAGCTTCTTCCCCATGGAGATGAACCACTCCTCCACGTACCGGAAGACGAGCTCGCTGTCGCACCGCCAGCAGACCGGGTATCTATGGGTGTATTCCTCCGTCCGGAGTAGAAGCCCCTTCCGCCTGAGGTCCTCGAATATAGGCTCAGCCGAATCATATACATGTGTATTCGTCAGCCATCCGAAGCCCCCCATGAAGACGCCGAACTCGTCTAGGGGAGCCACAGCTGGTAGCCCATACATTGAGCCCAACACTAGATCCTCCTTTCCCGCCCCAGGCGCAATGTGGACGAGGCCTGTCCCCTCGGTTTCGCCCACCTCTTCCCAGAATATTATCTTGTGGGCTTTAGGTGCCCCTAATTTCATGGGATTCTCTAGCTCGTCGTAGGGACCATCATAGCTCCAGCCCTCCATGCTGGCGCCCTTCAGCTCCTCCAGTAGTTTGTAGTTTCCTTGTGGGAAGACGCTGTTAAGAGAGCCTTTTGAGAGGTAAAGCATCTCATCACCGTGCTTCACTTTGGCGTAGTCAAGGTCGGGATGCACGGCGACGGCAACATTGGATGTGAGTGTCCAGGGGGTGGTCGTCCAGATGAGTAGTGATCCCTCCCGGTTCCTGAGGGGGAACCTGACGTAGACACTGGTGTGTGTGAGTTCTCGATACCCCTCTGTTATGATCTCGTGCTGGCTGATACCTGTGCTGCAACGGGGGCACCACGGCATCGAGTCGAACCCCTTATAGATCCAGCCACGCTCGTGGCAGTTCTTGAGAACCGACCAGATCATGTAATTGTTCTCATCTGAGAGTGTAAAGTAGCTTCCTCCCATTTCCCTGGTCCCGAGCTTGCCTACGAGAGCCTCCGCGGTGTCTGTGACTGGCCCGTACGAACCAATGTAGGTTGAATCTACCATCGGCTCCTCGAGGGCTTTGGCAAGTTTTCTGAGTTCGTCTGGTGAGTTCCAGTCTGTCCACATTCCAAGGCGGATAGACTGCTCAGTTTGGATGGCCGCGTAGTTGAGGACCCGTTGTTTGCACCGCTTCACAAACTCTGCGATGCCATAGGCCTCAATGTCTCTCTTGGACTTAAATCCGAGGTCTCTCTCCACCTCAACCTCGACCCACAGGCCTTGGCAGTCGAAGCCGTTCTGGTTACGGACCTCGAATCCCCTCATGAACCTGTAGCGAGGCCACAGATCCTTGTACGTGCGCCCCCAGGCATGGTGGACTCCCATAGGGTTGTTAGCGGTAATAGGGCCATCGATCAAGGTCCAGCTAGGCTTACCTTTCTGTAATTCTACACGTCTCTCAAAGGCTCTGGTCTCCTTCCAAAATTCCATTACCTCGTGTTCAAGATCGGCAAGGTTCATTTTACTGTCTATCTGTTTGAAAGTCATGATTCACCCTCTGTTTTTCGGTAATCGGATAGTCTCCTAAAATGATGTCTATGAATGCCTGAACTAAATAGAAGAATTAATTTTACGGTCACCGGACACCTTAGGCACCAAACCTAGGGATATCGTTTGGAAATAAAAAAGTTGAGGTTGCCTTATTTTAGGAAAGGTTGATTATAGTAAAGGGATTGATCACTTGATTCGTTATACTATTCAATACCTTTCGCCTTCTAAACCTCTACCAAGTAGAATATGTGGTGTTTACGATGTTGGGGATTTATTTTCATACTTGTTAATTTATCTGTTCTTAACCCTCATGTATTTGTTACCGTCTGTATGCTTGAGAAGTAGGGCAGTAGGTCTTACAGGTTTGTAAATCGTGAAGCTGTCATAGAATGCTAAGACTGGGGTGTGTCGAGGCGGGGGTTCGATGGATAAGATGAGTACAAGATATGTGGCATTTTCATCTGTGTTCAGGGTGACCGTTGAACTTTCGTTTCTTGATTGTCTGATCGGTTTTCCAATTGGGATGTGAAGTTCCGAATATGTGCCTTCAACTGAGGCTTCAACTCCTTCTGGCCCTGTCAGGCTCATGTTGTATGTTCTGACCACCATCTCTACCCTTGAAGGGGATTTTCCCTCATTCGTTACTTCAAGATTTACGGGAAGATCTCCCGTGCTAAAGTCAACTTCCCCGTTGTAGTCTAATGGTGTGGAGAGATTATATGCTATAATGGGTCTTGTAATCAACCCATAGAAGAAGAGAAGGTTGATCCCGATGGCTACTAATATTAACAGTACAGCCTCAATCTTCGAATTGGCGAAGCCCATCTCTATTACCTCGGCTTCTACATGTTTAAAGACGTTATCCTCAACTCGATAAAATTAACCACAGTATAGAACCTGGAGTTTCCAGGGTTTTTTCAATCTTTATTCCTATCAAGTTTTTTCGCGAAGACGATGGAATTTCCGAAGTGGATAATATCCTTTGAGGAAGCATGAACTTTTTTTTCTGTATGAAAAAAGGGTTAGAAAAATGGGAATTATAATATTACTTGGCCAAGCTCGTCAGATCTGAGGAGCTTTGCCCATTTTTTGGTTGCGTTTTCCTGTATCTCGGCGGTCTCAGTGTCTGTTAGATGCCTGAATCTAGCTTGAGGTCTAAGGTACTCGGTGACAGGCTTCAGCTCCCTCGGCTTGTAGTTCAGTTTGAATTTCTCACCATCTATGATCTCGTAGAGGGGCCACATCCCGGACTGGACGCTCAGACGGGCGATCTCGATGGTTTTTGCAGGGTCGAAGCGCCATCCAACTGGGCAGGGTGTCTGGATGATGAGGAGTTTGAAGCCCTTAACCGTCTTTCCGTAGATTACCTTGGCTATGAGGTCCTCCGGGTACCCGACGGATGCTGTTGCTATGTATGGGACGCCGTGTGCGGCGAAGATCATTGGAATGTTCTTCTTTTTCTCCTGCTTTCCTCTGATGACTGTTCCAATTGGCGTGGTAGATGTCCTCGCGTACAATGGTGTGGCGCTGCTTCTCTGGTTGCCTGTGTTCATGTAAGCTTCGTTGTCCTTTGTTATAACCCAGATGTTCTCGTTCCGCTCGGCCGCTGCTGATAGTCCCTGGAGGCCAATATCATACGTGCCACCATCACCAAAGAAACCGACGACTTGAACATCCTCACGGCCTATAGCTTTCAGGCCGTGAGATGTGCCCGTCAGCATTGCGCCTCCACCTTCGAAGACTGATCCCGCTCTAGGCGTTTTTGTAGTCGAATCGGGGCAACATGGTATCCCGTGCCTGATCGTGTTAGGTCCTATGACCTTGAAGACCAGTCTAGCAGCAAGAGCCGCACCGCACCCCTGACATGCGCTACCAGGGGTTATGGTTAGCTCTTCTAACGGAATCTGAGCTCGGGTTATTCTCTGACTCATCTCTAATTCACCTCAACCATTCCCATTAAACCCACTCCACGAGGGGTGTCACCTTCTCGCCCTGCGCAGCCTTGAGGATTTTCTCTCCGACCTTCACAATGTGGCTGACTCTGACCTCCTTTCCACCCATGCCAGCGTGGAACTGGAGCACAGAGGGGCGGTCCTCAAGGTCGTACAGCGAGTTCCTGATAAGCCTGAATCCTGCTCCACCGTGGCCTAGACATACATTTCTGTCGATCATACCTATAGCATTAACCTTTTCTCCAACCCTCTGGAATTCATCGACAGGGAAAGGTAGGAAACACTTGAGTTTGATTAAACCCACTTTCTTACCGTCATCGTGAAGCCTGTCCACTGCAGCCCTCGCTGTGCCTGCCATTGATCCCATCGCAACCATAACTGCTTCGACGTCATCGCACCTGTACTCTTCAATGAGGCCATTACCATACTTCCGACCGAATACCTTGCCATAGTCCTCGTTGACTTCCTCGATGACCTCTATCGATTTAAGCATGGCTTCGTGATGTATCTTCCAAGCCATCTGGGGGTCTCCTAACCCCCAGCCACGGCCAAACGTTGATGGGTCGACTTCATCTGGTAGAATGCTCGGCATAGCCTTGTTTGGTGGTAGCCATGCGTCTACGTCTTCCTGGGCCGGTATCGCTACAGGTTCAGCTGTGTAGCTTAAGACATATCCATCATATCCGAATGCAAGGGGAAGCCGTACACGCTTGTCCTCAGCTATCTTGTATGCCATAAGGCAGGTATCCAAGAGCTCCTGGTTGTGCTCACAGTACAGCTGCAGCCAGCCAGTCCACATCTGTGACATGAGATCGGTGTGATCAGGTTGCATACCTTTGTTCCCCCTATGGACGACGGCCATGACAACAGGCAGCCTGTAAGAGGATGTCTGGTGCATCGGATGATGCATGTAGAGTTGCCCTGGTCCTGATGTGCAGACGAATACGCGGGCGCCGGTCCTTGATGCG